>JAKSKB010000032.1 GCA_024401975.1 Bacteroidales bacterium
TCCCATTCGGCTCGCGAACGGGATGGCAAAGGTACTATCTTTTTTCTTTCTCACAATCTTTTTATGAGAAAATTTCAAAAATTTTTTCGCACGTTTTTTTACTTTTGCCATTACCTGTTGAGATTCATTGATATACGGGCTTGAAGTTCCCAGGTGCGAAGCCTGTCTTTGTACAGATTATTCTCGTTCACCTTCTCCACCGGCAGGTCGGAGTCGGAATTTCCGCCCCACCTGCGGCAATTGTAAATGACGTCGTATATGCGGCCTATGCGGTATTCACGACACACCCTGAGACCAACCGCATAGTCTTCCCCGTACTTCGTGACGGGAAAACGTATCTCCCGAAGGAGCGGGGTCCAGAATCCCCGTGGAGCTCCCAGCCCGTTTATCCTGAGCGCATTGTTGCGACCGTTGTCATCTGTCCATTCCCTGTGATCTATTACTCCGGGAGGAAGCGTATTCATATCGATGTCGGTCATCCGGTAGGTGCCTATCACCATAGGACAGTTGTCGCGGTAAAAGGCATCGACAAACGTCTGTACCGTATCCGGGCCGGAATATACGTCATCAGAATCCAATTGGAGCGCGAAACGGCCGCAGTCCGGGTGGCTTATTGCGGCATTCCAGTTCCCGCCTATGGCATGATATCCGGGTCCCTGCGGGATATAAATCAGTTTCGGGTCACCGGAAAAGCTCCTGATGACATCGGCCGTACCGTCGGTGGAATTGTCATCAACCACGATGACGTTGTATTTGAAGTCCGTTTTCTGATTCAGCGCAGAGGCGATTGCGTCCCCTATGGTACGCACGCGGTTGCGACACGGAATTATCACGGACGCCTCATATTCAAAAGAGGTCCCGGAACGCAAATCGACTTCCTTGAATTCGGGAGAAAGCCAGCCGCCGACTGCTTTCAGGTGATCCGTACAGGCCTCCTCCATCTCCACCTGCACTTCCCTGTTGCGCGGATTCACATAGTCAAACTGCTTGACATCGGATGCGCGCATATCCGTTTCCACTTCATAATAAAGATATTCGTTGACGTGCTCGAAACGGCCCAGACGCGACAGCCGCAGTCTCAGGTCATACAAGGCAGCGAATGTCCATTCCCGTGGGGTTTCATCAAGAGCCCGGCGTACCGCCCCGGTCCTTATCAGAGTGACTGCACCGAAATCAAAATCGTCACGCAGGGAGCCCTGTTGCCAGTCAATCACCGGAGCGTTGACGGTTTCGCCCCCCCGTAACTTGAATCTGTCAGCATACACCATTACCGCGCCCGTATCATCGGCTATGCGAAGCATCCTTTCAACGGCGCTGTCAACGAAGCGCACTTCCGAATGGCCCGTGATGACAAGCGCGAATTCGGTGGAAACACCTGAAAATGCAGCCATAATATCGGATGAAGCGCACAATGCAGGCAGAAAAACGTTTTTAATTCTTTCCATAATCAATCAATAGACAAGCAAATTTACATAAATTTAATATATTTGTCACTATGAAAAAGTTAGTCATAATACCGACCTACAACGAAATCGAAAACATAGAGGCGATAATCCGCAAAGTGTTTTCCCTTGAAGGGTGTTACCACGTCCTTGTCATAGATGACGGTTCTCCTGACGGTACAGCGGAGAGCGTCGTGAATCTTCAACGGGACTTTCCTGACAAACTGTTCCTTATCAGGCGCAGCGGAAAGCTCGGCCTCGGTACCGCATACCTGCGCGGCTTCCGCTGGGCGCTGGACAACGGCTATGACTTCATTTTCGAAATGGACGCCGATTTCTCGCACAATCCGGAGGATCTTCACAGACTCTACGAAGCGTGTGCCGACGGGGCCGGAGTCGCCATAGGTTCAAGGTACTGCAACGGCGTGAGCGTGGTGGACTGGCCTATGAGTCGCATCATAATGTCCTACTTCGCTTCTTTCTATGTCAGGACCGTACTCAAGATGCAAGTTTTCGACTGCACTGCGGGATTCGTCTGCTACCGGCGGGAAACACTCGAAACGATGGATCTCGATGACGTGAAGATGAAAGGCTACGGCTTCCAGATTGAAATGAAGTACACGGCCTGGAAACTCGGTTTCAAACTGAAAGAAGTGCCCATTGTCTTTGTAAACAGACAGTCAGGCACTTCCAAAATGTCGGGCAGCATTTTCGGAGAAGCGTTCTGGGGAGTCCTGCGACTGCGTTTCAGACGCTTCAATAGGTTACGGTGAGGACACCCACAGTATGTCCCCAGCACCAGTCGGTGACTACAAGTATCTTCTTGCCGTCCGCATCCGACACCCACGCGGGTTCATCTATACGGGTATGGGAGTGACCTCCTATGATTGCGTCCACCCCGTGAAGTTTCGAAGCCAGTTCGATATCTTCGGCATAACCGATATGGGTCAGCGCAAGGACAAGGTCGCATCCCTCCTGTTCGCGGAGATATGAAGTCCATCCGTTGACAATGTCAGCATCACTGCCTTCAACCTTCCGGATACCATCCGCCACATTCTTGTTCACCACTTTGGATATGTCGCAAAGCAGCCCGACGATGCCGACCTTGTAACCCCCGCGTTTGAAAACGGCATAAGGCTTCACGTATTTTCCCAGTTCGATGGACGAGAAATCATAATTGGCACATACGAGCCGGCATCGGAGATTGGCAGCACGCCCGGTCAAATCCTCGACTCCGCTGTCGAATTCGTGGTTGCCCAGTTCGATGCAGTCGTAGCCGAGAGCATTGACCAGATTCACTTCAAGTTTTCCTCCGAGAACCGTATAATACGGAGACCCCTGATTGAAATCGCCCGCATGGACGAGGAGAACGTTGCGCTTCCCGTCGGCCTTTCTTATGCTGTCGATGAAAGCCGCGCGTTCTATGACGCCTTCCGTCCCGTGGCGGGTCGGTTCCAGATGGCTGTGCGTATCATTCGCGTGAACTATCGTAAGACGTCTGGCCTGCGGAGCGCAAGCCGCCATAACTGTTGCGGCAAGTGCCGCTGCAATGATTCTTTTCATCTGTTACCTGATAAATTTGACACGCCCGTCAGTAGGATATTCTATATCCCTGCCGCTTTCCCGGAGGTCTTTCAGACAAGAAAGGAACGCGTCTCGCACAAGGACCTTCGTATCGTAAACCGAAATGGCGTTTCCAGCCGCCGAGATGCCGTCGCCACCGGCAAGCAGGAAGTCAACCGTGACGAGATTGTATATACGGTCATTGTCAATCCGCTCACCTCCCACGAGCAAACTTGTAATCTTTCCTCCGGTTATTTCCATACGCACACCGGAAAGAGCCTGAACATCACCGGACATAGACAAAAGCATACGACGAAGGTCCACCCCTTTGAGTTCGACTATATTCAGGTAGTTCAAGAACGGGAGCATCGAAAAGATGTCCCCCAACTCCACGTTACCTTCAGGCATCGACTCTCTGATGCCTCCGAAATTTATGAGCCCCACATCGATATGTCTTCCCGTCTCCTTTTCGGTGAATTCCACCATACAGTCGACTATCATATTGGAGAGCCCGGACTCCGGGCGATGCGCAGTCATTTTTTGGGGACACCATCCTATAGACTCCTTCAAGGGGGACACCGAAGCCTGGGCTTCAAGCATCAGGGCCGCGGCAGCCGTAGCGGTGCCTCCTTTGAAATCACGGCCGTTGGGCGCGTGATACACATTGCCCTCCACGACACCGAGTTTTTCGGCGGCGTCCGTCTGCCCCGGCATTGACGTACCGGTTCGGGTACCGTCCATAGGCACGGAATGCCATTTGAACGTCTGTGCCGAAACCGTAGCGGAGAGCAGGAGCGCAAGACACGCAAGAGAAATAAACTTTCTCATAATTATTTCTGTTTGAACCATTTCCACAAATCCTTAAAAGTGGATTTCCTGCCGAACATAAGGATTCCCACCCTGTATATGCGGGAAGAAATATACGCACAAATGACAAAAGTGACCGCCAGCACGGCAAGAGACAGTGCCAGTTCCCATATTTCGACGCCGAACGGAATGCGGGCGAGCATCACTATCGGCGAAGTGAAAGGAATCATACTTCCCCAGAAGACAAGTGCGCTGTCCGGAGCCTTGAATGCATATAAGGCGATGAAGAAAGCAAGCATCAGCGGTATGGTCACCGGCAGCTGCAGCTGCTGACTGTCACCTTCATTCTCGACGGCGGAGCCTATCGCCGCATACAGCGATGCGTAAAGCAGATAACCGAAAATGAAATATAGGATAAAGGATACCAGGATCTTCACTAACGGGAGGTTGGCCAGAGTGGAGAGAACGATACCGGCCTCGGAAGGAACCGCTTCCGTCAGACCGTCCACCCCTGCAAGCGCCGCCGGGTCAGCAGTGACCGAAGACATCAGTTCAGGGGGAAGGAATGCGCCTGCCGCGACGAAAAGGACGAGAGCCAGAACTATCCATAGCAGGAACTGTGTGAAAGCGACCAGAGCGATGCCGATAATCTTTCCGTACATAAGTTCAATCGATTTGACGGAAGACACCAGCACTTCAACCACCCTGCTTGATTTTTCCTCAATCACACCGGACATAACCATTCCGCCGAAAAGTGTGACAAACATAAAGATCACCATTCCGAGCAGCATCGACACCATCATATATACTCCGGACTCGGATATGGTCTCACCACCGTCCTCATCAAGGGTGATGGTCCTGAGTTTGATGTGAGGCTTTACCGCATCCATTATCTCCTGAAGACCTTCGATGCCGTATGACGAGACGCGATACCCTTCCACTGCATCATTTATCTGACGATTGAGGTTTTCGGTCATATCAATTCCGAGAGGTTTCAGGGAATACGTCTCCGCATTTACGGTCTTTTCGTCCACGTCCATCGGAGAAATGAGCAGAAGCGCATCAGATTCCCCCGCCGCCACAAGTGCCTTGACCGCATCGACGTCATCATCCGACTTGTCAATGAAAGTCACAGTCTCATTGTCCGCAAGAGCGGGAGCCACTATGCCCGAACGGTCAATCACCGATATCTCCTTGGCCGCTTCCTTCGTATTGAGCATTATCAGCGTGGGAAGACAGCACAGTGCCACAAAAAGCACCGGCACCACGAACGTTATTACAAGAAATGATTTTTTCTTTACTCGGTTGAGGTATTCGCGTCTTATTACTACGCCTATGTTTCTTGTCTTCATCTCTTTTCCTCCTTTCCCGTCACAAGTTTTATAAAAATGTCATTCATCCGGGGCATAAGTTCCCGATAGGAGTTGACGGTCACCCCCCTTCCTACGAACTGAGCCAGCGTGTCACTTCCGTTGACGCTTCTGGGAAGAACTTCGGTGTGCCGTCCGTCGGCATCAGTATAGACCAGTTCGACGTCATTGTTGCCGTAACGCCGGCGTATCTCGTCAACGCCTCCGGCAACGACAAGTCGCGCCTTGTCAATCAGCGCTATGTTGTCGCAAAGTTCTTCGACAGATTCCATATTGTGGGTTGAAAGGATTATGGTGGCGCCTTCGTCCCGAAGTCTCAAGATTTCCTTGCGTATGATGTCGGCGTTGACAGGGTCGAATCCTGAGAACGGCTCATCAAGAATGAGGAGCGACGGCTTGTGTACCACTGTCGTTATGAACTGCAGTTTCTGGGCCATACCCTTCGAGAGCTCCTCGACCTTTTTCTTCCACCAGTCCTCTATGCCGAAACGGATGAACCACTGCTTGAGTCCGCTGACCGCTTCGCGTTCCGACATACCCTTCAGCATCGCAAGGTATACGGCCTGCTCCCCCACCTGCATCTTGCGATAGAGGCCTCTTTCCTCGGGCATATATCCTATTTTCTCAACCACTTCCCGAGTTATGGGGGCGCCGTTGAAGAGCACGGTCCCGTTGTCCGGTACTGTTATCCGATTGATAATTCTTATCATCGTGGTCTTACCGGCGCCGTTGGGCCCCAGAAGACCGAAGATCCTGCCTTTCGGCACTTCGAGCGACACTCCGTCGAGTGCCACCTTGTCTCCGAAGGATTTATGGATATCCCGACATTCTATAATATTCATATTCAAACGTTTAATATCTTCGTTACCAATTCTGTCAAAATCTCCGAATCCGTTGTGTCGGGACCTATGTCCCCGCCCTTTGCCTTGAAATCGTAATCGCGGAGCAAACTCATTATGGACATAAGTGATTTCAGAGGGTAATTCCGCACGGCTACGTCATATTCCCTGAAAAAATAGGGTTTCACCCCGAGGATGCGCGACTTCTCTTCCTGGGTAATCTGTTTTCCTCCTGCGACGGCGGCTTCGTATTTGAGCATACGATAAAAATGAGTGAACAGCATAGTGATGGCATAGGGAGCCGAGAATCTGGCAACGTTTCCCAAATGAGCGGCCACCTTGAGCGAAGTCCCCGTATCCCTGTAAGAAAGAGCTTTCGTCAGTTCGAATATGCTGTATTGCCGGCTTATGCCCACATTCCTTTCAATGTCCGCCACACTGACCGCAGCAACCCCTTCAGGCAGATTCTTGAGGAGTTTGTCCGTCTCCACGGCTATGGTACACAAGTCCGTGCCGGCATATTCGCCAAGCAGAGCCGCCGCGGAAGGATCTATCCTCAATCCCTTACCGGAATAATAATCCTCTATCCAGGAAGCTATTTCGTAATCCCTGACTGCAGGGGAATCCAGCACAGTCCCTATCTTCTTCGCACTTTTGTAAAAGGATTTGCGGCCATCGACCCTGTCCGCGTGGAGACATACCACAAGCACGGTGGAATCCATAGGCCGCTCGCAGTAGAAGGCCAGTTTCTCCAATTCGGACTCCTTCCATACCTGAGCCTCCTTCAGCACCACCAGCACCCGTCCTCCCAGCATTGAATAGCCGCGCGCGGCTGAAATGACCTTTTCCGCATCCGAATCAGTGCCGTAGAAGATGAACTGGTCGAAATCCCGGGCATTGTCCTCTACTGCGCAGGATATGATTTCATCGCATACCATATCCGGGTAGAAAGGTTCCTCCCCCATCAGAAGGTAAACGGGTTTGAAGATGCCGTTTCTGACATCTTCAATGATATCCCGGGCCTGAATCGCCGCGTCCGGTTCACCTTTTGCCATATACAATCGATAAATCTTACGAAATTATAAAAAAATTATTATTTTTGCAATCCGAATCGGGAGAGATGCTCGAGTGGCTGAAGAGGCACGCCTGGAAAGCGTGTATACCCCTAAAGGGTATCCGGGGTTCGAATCCCCGTCTCTCCGCAAGATTTTGAAGGGCAGCCCGTTATCACAACGGACCGCCCTTCTTGGTTAGTTAGTGCTTTTTTGTATGTTCGTTTCTAAATGCAAATATAAAGAATTATTTCCACGAAACAAATAATTTCATAAAAAGCATAAAAATTCCCATTTATGATTTTAATTTTTTTTAAGAAGCAAGCCCGGCCTCAACAATTTCGTGCGTTCAATCGCTTGAGAATCTTGCCATTCGCGAATAAGTTTCGGATTTCCGCTTAAAAGCACATCCGGTACTTTCCAGCCGTTGAACTCGACGGGGCGGGTATATATGGGCGGAGAAAGCAGGTCGTCTTGGAAAGAGTCGCTCAATGCGGAGGTCTCATCGGTCAACGCCCCCGGAAGCAGCCTTACGATGGCATCCGCAAGCACAGCCGCAGGAATCTCCCCACCGCTCAGCACATAGTCCCCCACGGAAATCTCACGCGTCACAAGGTGCTCTCTGATACGGTGGTCAACGCCCTTGTAATGCCCGCAGAGTATCATTATGTTCCCCTTGAGCGAAAGCTCGTTGGCAATCCCCTGATTGAGAGTCTCTCCATCGGGCGACATATATATCATCTCGTCATATTCCCTTTCGGAGCGCAATTCTTCAATCATCCTGTACACGGGCTCCACCATCATCACCATCCCGGCATCCCCGCCGTAACAATAGTCATCCACCGTCTTTCTGGGACCGATACCGTATTTTCGTATGTTGTGGACGAAGATTTCCACAAGTCCCTTCTTTATGGCACGGCCGACTATCGAATGATTCAAAGGGCTTTCAAGCAACTCCGGCACTACTGTAAGTATATCGATTCGCATTTGATTTGTGTTTTTCAGTCCCGAATCCTGTCCACGGATTCACGATTGTCATAAGCGTTGCAAAATTAAGGAGTTTCTCCCTATTCGCAAAGTGATGAAAAATGATTATTTTTGTATCCTGTTTTTAAGCAGGTCTGCAATGGAAATCGGTTTCGACAATGAAAAATACCTCAGGATTCAATCTGAGCGCATCAAGGAACGCATAGCCCAGTTCGGCGACAAACTTTACCTCGAATTCGGAGGGAAGCTCTTCGATGACAACCACGCCAGCCGCGTACTTCCCGGATTCGAACCGGACAGCAAGCTCAAGATGCTGATGCAACTCTCCGAATGCTGCGAGATAATCATAGTCATCAGCGCCGTGGACATTGAGAAAAACAAGGTCCGCAACGATTTGGGCATCACTTACGACGTGGACGTGCTTCGCCTCAGAAACGAATTCGAAAAGCGCGGATTCCTTGTAAGTTCCGTGGTCATAACCCATTTCAACGGGCAGTCGAGTGCCGAGACCTACCGCACGAAACTCGAACGTATGGGCATTAAGGTCTATTACCACCATACCATAGACGGCTATCCCCAGAACGTCGCGCTCATCGACTCGGAGGAAGGATTCGGGAAAAATGATTTCGTTGAGACCGACAGGCCTCTCGTAGTAGTGACGGCACCCGGTCCCGGAAGCGGAAAGATGGCCGTATGCCTGAGCCAGCTCTATCAGGAGAACAAACGCGGAGTGAAGGCCGGCTATGCCAAATTCGAAACTTTCCCCGTATGGAACCTCTCCATCAAGCATCCCGTAAACATGGCGTATGAAGCGGCCACTGCCGACTTGAACGACGTGAATATGATAGACCCGTTCCATCTGGAAGCCTACGGGGAAACGGCCGTCAACTACAACCGTGACATCGAGATATTCCCGGTACTCAACGCGATATTCGAAGGCATCTACGGAGAGAACCCATACAAGTCTCCCACCGATATGGGCGTGAATATGATAGGTCACTGCCTCTGCAATGAGGAAGTTTGCTGCAGAAAAGCCAAGGACGAGATAATACGCCGCTACTACACAGCCCTTTGCAAACTCGCTGAAGGAGAATGCAACGACAACGAAGTCAACAAGATAGCACTTGTGATGAAACGGGGCGGCATAAAGACTGACGACAGAAGATGCACGGTCGCGGCGCGTGAAAGGAAAGAAGCGTCGGGAGTCGCATCCGCAGCCATAGAGTTGCAGGACGGAGCCATCATTTCAGCCGAGACGAGTCCACTGCTCGGTCCCAGCGCAGCCCTCATTCTCAATGCGGCAAAAGAACTTGCAGGCATAGACCACAGCGTGAAACTGATTCCGCAAGATATGATAGAGCCTATCCAGAAGACGAAGGTCTCGTATCTGCACGGTCACAATCCGCGTCTCCATACTGATGAGGTGCTGGTGGCCATCTCGATGCTCAGCACGACCGATGAAAACTGCCGCAAGGCCCTCGAAAAACTTCCACTGTTCCGGGGATGTCAAGTACACTGCACGGTGATGCTCAGTGAGGTGGACCGAAAGATTTTCAAGAAACTCGGCGTTGACCTGACCTGCGATCCCGTACAGAAGAAATCAAGCGTCAGTCTTCCCTGAGTTCGACTTCGTACAGGCGAGGCCAGTTTTTCCCGGTGAGATATATCTTTCCCGACTGCGGCTCATAGGCTATGCCGTTAAGCACATCCGTATCCCGGGTCCGGAGTTTGTCAGGGAGCAGACCGTCACAGTCGATTACAGACTCCACTTCCCCACTGTCAGGATTGATGACGAATATCATATTGGTAAGATAAACGTTCGCCCAGATGCGGCCGTCCACCCATTCCAGCTCGTTGAGATACTTTACCGGTCTCCCGTTGAGCGTCACCTTCAGCACCTTCAAAGTCCTGAGGGAAGAATCCATAAAATAGAGGTTCTGGCTACCGTCCGATGCAATCAGGCGACTCCCGTCCGTAGTGAGTCCCCAACCTTCACGCTCATACTTGCAGGTCCTGACGTATTTCAAAGCGGAGGCATCGTAAATGAACGCGACCTTGTTGGTCCAAGTCAGGAGATACAGCTTGCCGTCAAGCACCGCTGAACCTTCCAGAAAATACTTTCTGTCGAAATCTATGCGTTTGAGAGCCTTTCCGTCAGTCAGGTTCACCTTGCGCAATGTCGATTTCCCCCACTGGCCCGTGCTTTCGTAAAGGCCTCCGTCCCAGAAGAAAAGTCCCTGGGTATAAGAATCCACATCGTGCGGATAATCCTTCACCACCCTGACACGATACCTGTCAGGTTCTCCATACACACAGGCCCCAAGCAGCAGGGCCGCCAGAATAAGTACCGTCCTTTTCATACCGGAAAAACAGTGGAATCATTTCAGAAACCAATATACGAATCTGTTTGCAATCCACGAATTGCCGCGCGCAAGTATCTTTGCCAGAAAAGATGGCATATCCACCCCTCCGGCAGCCATATCCGAAATCAAATGCCCGTAGAATGGGTGATTCCTGTAACTGCCGTCACCGGGATTGGAATGTATGTATCTCTCAAAAAGGGCCAACTGGGCCTGCGCCGTTTCCTTGACATATCTCCGTCTCTCCCCTTCGGGTATGGCGCCGATGAGGTATGAACGCATCTCTTCCATAAACTCCGGACTGCTGCGATGCGAGCGGCACATTGAAGTGGAACTGCGTATCTGGTAATTGTAGATGACGTCGGGAATCAGCCCTACCGACCGGTCAGTCCGGAAGGAAAGCCTGACGTTCATCAACCAGTCCTCACCGACCGGCGTACCTCCAAATGGGTCATATCCTTCAAAAAGAGACCTCCTGTATATTCTGGACCAGGTGGAGACCGGGATAGTGTCATCATTGAGAATGGTAAACCTGCGATACTCCTCAATACTCATTTCGTCCCCCTTCAACGGCGTCGGATGAAAATGGCCCACAACAATGTCATGTCCTTCGGATACGGCCAGCATTCTTTCCAACGCATCCGCAGGCACCGTATCGTCCGCATCGTAATGGACTATCCATTCCCCTTTTGAAAGAGCCGTACCGTATCTTCGGGCGGCTATAACCCCACGATTGGGCTGGTGGACAACCCTCACCCAAGGACGTCCGTTCGCAAAATCATCGCAAACCTCTCCGGAACCGTCGGTACTTCCGTCATCGACAAGGATGAGTTCATAATCAGTGACAGTCATTGCAAGCAGGCTGTCCAGACACTCACGGAGATAAGGGCCCGGATTGTAAACAGGAATTATGATGGAAAACGTCATCGCAGAACTCAATTGCAACAAATATAAAAAATTTCCGTTTAATATTGTCGGAAGTGTTTTATATTTGTAGGTTATGCTAAGGTTCGTAGTCGAAATATTGGGCGGATTTGGCAACCAGATGTTTCAATACGCTTTCGCGCTGTCCCTCAGGGAGAAGCGTCCGGATGCGGAGGTATTCATCTGTACTGCGGAATTCAAACAATACAAGTTGCATAACGGATTCGAACTGGAGAAAGTGTTCGGACCGCTTGTCATAAAGGAAGCCGACAAAAAAGCACGCAAGGGTATGTGCAGGCCGCTGAGCAAAGGGCGATACCGCCACCGGCTCAAAATATGGGAGAATACGGAATTCTCTTTCTGGCCGGACGCCTATAATCAAAAGGATGACAGATATTTCGGAGGCTACTGGCAATCGCTCGGCTATGTGCTTCCTAATAGGCAACTTCTTCTCGACACGTTCGTTTTCAAGGATGTTTCCGAAAAGAATCTAGATGTGGCATCCCATATGGCCGGGGAGGAATCCACAGGCGTACACGTGCGCCGCGGTGATTATCTCAATGAGCCCGGTTTCTACGGAATATGCGGTATCGACTATTACCGCAAGGCCATCGGGAAAATCGGATGCGCCGGAAAGCATTTCTATATCTTTTCGGACGACATCGACTGGTGCAGACGGGAGTTATCCCCTTTGCTGGAAGATACAGAAGTGGACTTCGTCACCTGGAACACGGGAACGGACAGCTGGCAGGACATGTTTCTTATGAGCAGATGCCGGCACCTCATCATTGCCAACAGCAGTTTCAGTTGGTGGGGAGCGTTCCTCAACAGGAATGAAGGAACGATCATCGCCCCTGCCGTATGGGTGCGCGGGGTGGATTCTTCTCGTATCTGCCCTCCGGAATGGATTAAAATAGAGGAAGATGGGAAGAACGTTTGAGAAAATAAAGGTAAGGGCCACGTTCCTTCTCCGCGGGCATCTGCTCAATCCTCTGTGGCAAACACGCAAGAAACGCCGGCAGATACGACAGGATGCGCAGGCCGATATGGTGACGTCGTATCTGAAACGCTGCTATCGGCATTATGAATCCCGCCCTGCAGCCACCGGCGGGGAAGAACCGGAACGGATATACACCCTATGGCTGCAAGGAGAAGAAAACGCCCCGGAAATCGTCAAGGCCTGTTTCCGGAGCATACGCAAACAATGCTCACAGGAATTGGTGATATTGGACCTCAATTCGCTCAAAAAGTATGTCAACCTTCCTGAAACGGTTCTGCAAAAATACAAGGAAGGAAAGATAAGTCCCGCCGGATTTTCCGACATATGCAGAGCGGAACTCCTGAGGGCTCACGGAGGATTTTGGCTGGATTCGACCTGCTTCTTATGCTCCCCCATTCCCCAATGGATTGAGAACGAGCCATTCTTCGCGTATTCCGCAGAAGGCGTGGAAGGATACGAATATTCGATTATACAAAGCTGTTTCATTCATGCGCGCAGGGGAAACGAACTGATGAGGCGCTGGGCTGACCTCTTTATGGATTACTGGATGCACGAGAGCGGAGCGATGGACTATTTTCAGTTCCATCTCACTCTCAAGGCATTGTTGGAGATGGACGACGAATGTCGCCGTATGTTCGAAAAGATGCCGCAGTTGAATCAGCGGCTCACTCATCTGCTTCAATTGAACGGACTTGACAAACCATATGACGAAGGCTATTTCAAAGAAATGACCTCCGGAGCATTCTTCCAGAAACTCACTTACCGCAGCAACGGGAATTCCCCCGAAGGAAGTTATTTCGATGTGATTTCACGATTATGAACGACAAAATCAGCATAGTGACCGGATTTTTTTCGCTCGGCAGGGACAGATGGAACAGATATGACCGTTCCAATGAAAAATATTACCGTTATTTCGAGTTCTGGGCGAACATCCACAATGATATGGTCATTTACGCAGACCCGGAAAGCGCTGCAATCGTCCGAAGAGTCAGGGTGGAGAAATTCGGGCGGAAGAACACCAGAATAATCGAAATCGAAGATTTTCTCTCGCTTGATAAGGAACTGTACAATGCCATACAGGGGACAACGGGCAATGATTTCGCCCTGAAATTTCACCTTCGCACCAGAAATCCGGAATCGTGGAACGCCGAATACAACTATATGATGCTGCTGAAAGAATGGTGCGTGAATGATGCGATAGAAAAGGGATATGTCGGCGGAATGGTGGCCTGGGTCGATTTCGGGTGGAATCACGGAGGCAAGTATTATACTGACCCGAAGGATTTCGATTTCGAATGGAAATACCCGTTCGAGGAGGACAAGATGAACATTTTTGCGCTGCGGGAACTTGATGACGGAGTACCCGTGTTTGAAGTGCTGAGCAATATGAATTCCTATCTGATAGGGGGACTCATAATCGGTCCCGCAACGTTGTGGCCGAAATTTGCTGCTATGATTCGCGGAAATATGCTGGCGCTTACACGTCTGGGACTTATGGATGATGACCAGTTGATACTGCTCATGACTTACAGGCAAGCCCCGGAGATGTTCAAGGTGCGCCGGAGCAACTGGTTCGAGGGGATGCAGCTGTGTTCCGGACAGACATTCAAAACCATTCCTCCGCACCGGCCCGATTCCATACTGCGGAAAATCAAGTTGTCTTTGAGGAACAGGCGAAGAAGTTTTCTTTTTGCCCTGCGTTGGTACCGTACCATCAAAAACGTCAAATACGACTAACGCAGCTTTTCAGCCACTTTCCGGATAATCACCGGATCGACCTTTTCGTTGAATTTGCGGGCCCAGAATTGCGGAACTCTCATCAGAAGGTCGAAGTCATCCGCAGTGAAGGTCCAGGGATGGCGTATGCTTGCCCCTCTCGACCAGTCGATGAAACGCATATTGCCGCTGCCGGAGTTGGCTGGATGCGCCTCTTTGTCGTACAATTTGTCACGGAACGGGGAATCCCACACAAGCGTGGCAAGGAAAATCTCATCGCAAGTATTGGTGTGTCTGAAAACCTTTTCCAACCAGTTCCGGCGTTCGAGAACGTAACGGGCCAGATCGTCGGTGATACTGAACCATTGTGCCGCGTAGCGGAAGTCCACGTCGGTGTTGATACGGATTTTCAACGCCATCAGTATGCTTTTGAAAGCATTGTTCAGGAGATTGGTCAGGAAAAATCCCGCCCCCTCCGGGAAAAGAGTGTAATAGTTGAAACGGCTGGACGTGGTCGGTTTCATCTCCCAGAAGCCGATGAATTCCATACCGTTGTGTGATTCAAAGAAAGAATGTATTTCATCCTGACCCTTTATCGGAAGGTCCATCCCTGAAAGAAGGTGGTAATAGGAGTACGCCCCGGTAGAAGTGGCTTTATGCAACAGTTCAAGTTCCGCCCTCATTATGCTCACGCCACCCCAGTGTACTGCGATGCGGCGGTCGGTAAAATACAATCCTGACTGTTTGCAGCAACCGTCGAATGCTCCGGGGCCGAATCCGGCCTTGCGGTCTATATGCACGAAGATATCGTTGCGCGGGTCATCCAGCAGCGAGAGGAGTGTCCTCACCTGCGAAGGATTGGTATGAACCAGCAGCAGACAGGCGTGTCTAATCATAGGTTTTCATATTATGTCCGCAAATCTTTCGGGGATACGGACTACTATCCTGAGTTCCAGCATCGCCGGCTTGTTCCAGGCGTAAGGAGGGCGGCAGAACGTCTGGCAGATTCGTGCGAACCGTGTCCAACGGTCGAAATCAAGTGCGGGCAATTCCGTGACATAACGTATGGTTCTGGCTCTTTTCTTCATATGTCTGCCCCATCCCTGGCGCAGTCTGTCCTTGTCCGCGAAGCGTTCTTCCAATCTCTTCATATCGAAATAACCGAAATGAAAGAGATAGAGACCTTTGCCTATGTGAAAATTTTTTCCTTTCACCCTGTGGAAACCTGACCCCCATACGCAAGGCTTCGAAAGTATGGACGGCTTGGTATAACGGGTACCTATCTGGGCATAGCGGCGTTGCCGGAGGAAAGGCCTGCTGTCCGTAATATCCTCTTCTTCACCTATTTTCTGGCCGAAGTCAAGTCCAAGCGCGGACAGACAGCAGTCAACCTCCACCTCACTGAGGTATTGGCGCAAGTTCTTCCCCATTATCGGATCCACTATGATGAATTCGTCCGCATCCGCTCCTATCACCAGGTCATAACCCCGCGAGAGCAACGAAGCAGCCTTATCCGAAAGGAAAGCGAGTCTCCCTTTTTCCGCAGCCACGACCTGCTCCCCTATCTTCCCGTGGACTTCAGTATTGGTACCCTCGCAGAAAGGAGCCGGTTCCTGGTCCAGCCCGTCATAGAAAATATACAGGTTTTCCTTCCCCAGTTCGCGACCGTAGTATTCCACCCATTTGCGAAGGAAGAAATCGTCATTTCTGACCATTGTGAGAGCAGCTATTTTTTTCATCGCCTGACAATTATGCACTACAGACATTCGGCTGTATAGGTCCCGCCTTTCTTTTTCAAATCCTCGGGAGTCCCTTCGAACACCACACGGCCTCCTGCATCGCCGGCATCGGGTCCCAGGTCTATGACCCAGTCCGCGGAACGGATGACGTCGGGATTATGTTCCACCACCACGAGACTGTGACCTTTCGCGAGCAGGACATCGAAAGCCTTCAGCAGTTTTTCCACGTCGTGGAAATGCAAGCCGGTGGTAGGTTCATCAAATATGAACATTATTTTCTCCCGTGGACTTCTTCCGCTCTCTCCGCTCATCGACAGGAAATACGCCAACTTTATGCGCTGACTCTCGCCACCTGACAGCGTGGAACTGCTTTGCCCCAGCCGAATGTACCCAAGACCCACGTCCACAAGAGGCTGAAGACGCCTCGCTATGCTCCTGGCATATTCCTCTTCCCCTTCGGAAAAGAAAGCGATGGCCTCGTCCACACTCATATTGAGTATGTCATCCACATTCATACCGCGGTAGCGGACCTCCAGGATTTCCTGTTTGAAACGCTTGCCTCTGCAGGCATCGCATACCATCGTCACGTCCGACATAAACTGCATCTCCACGGTCACGATTCCCTCCCCCTGGCATTCCGGACAGCGTCCTCCGTCCTGATTGAAGGAAAAATGGGAGGGGCCGAAACCGTTGATACGGGCATATTGTTGCGCGGAAAGCAGTTTGCGTATGTCGTCGTACACCTTGAGGTAGGTGACGGCATTGGACCGGGAACTTTTCCCGATGGGATTCTGGTCGACGTATTCCACTCTGGATATTCTGTCCAGATTGCCTGAAAGTCCGCGAAAAGCCCCGGGAAGGTTCCCGGAATCATTCAGACGCCGGAATAGAGCCGGATACAATATGTCTCCCACAAGAGACGATTTGCCGCTTCCGCTCACTCCCGTGACAACTACCAGCGCCCCAAGGGGGAAACGGACGTCGATATCCTTCAGATTGTGCTCCATCGCCCCCTTCACCGTGATACTGTAATCCCAGCTACGCTTCGGTCGCACGTAACGCGTTCGGGCACCAGTGAGCTATTGGAGCGTCAGTGATTCCGAGACTTTGTCCGCAGGCATTTCAGGTTCTATCCGCCCCTTGAATATGATGCGTCCCCCCCGCTCTCCCGCTTCCGGCCCCATATCTATCAGAAGGTCGGCAGCCCTGATGATATCTTCATCGTGTTCGACGACAACCACGGTATTGCCTATGTCGCGGAGACGTTTAAGAACGTCTATCAGCATCCCGGTATCCCGCGGATGAAGTCCTATGGACGGTTCATCCAATATGTACATGGAACCTACGAGCGAACTGCCCAGTGCGGTCACGAGATTCACTCTCTGACTTTCACCGCCGGAAAGGGTATTGCAGGGACGGTTGAGTGTAAGGTACGGCAAGCCCACATCCCTTATGCATTTGAGCATCGATACCGCCTCTTTTATCGGCTCGGCCGCAATTTCCGCTTCGCTGCCGCTCAGACGAAGATTGTCGAAGAAGGACAGGGCCTCGGTCACGTTCATCGAGAGCAATTCGTGAATGGTCTTCCCTCCCACTTTCACCCACAGGGCTTCGCGTCGCAGGCGGCTTCCGTGACAGTCGTTGCAGGTCGTCCTTCCGCTGAACCTGCCTAGCATATACTTGAACTGAATCTTGTATCTCTGCGTCTCTACCCACTCGAAGAATTCGTTTATCCCTACAATCGATTTTTCATCGCCTTCGACACTGCGGCCGTTCCAGATGATGTCCAGCTGCTCCTGCGGCAGTTCGCAGTATGGCTTGAATATGTCGATGCCGTAGCGTTCCGCAACTTCGATGAGATGATCGCGGAACCAGCCCATCTTTTCGCCTCTCCAACAGGCAATCGCACCGTCATATATGCTCTTTGCCTTGTCCGGAATCACAAGATCTTCGCTGATGCCCGTAATTTTCCCGAGCCCTCCGCAAGTCGGGCAGGCACCGAGCGGACTGTTGAAACTGAAAAGATATTCGTCGGGGGTGCGGAAAGTGATACCGTCCAACTCGAAACGGTTGCAAAAGCGTGCGCTCTCGTCTGAAGTGCGTACCATCATCACCCCATTACCTCTGGAAAAAGCGTCTGAAACAGATGAAAGCAGTCGTGTTCTCAGGTCTGCGTCCCGAGCGGAGCCCTCTTCCAGCAGCACTCTGTCGACAAGAAGCGCGACATCTTCCGGATACTCGCCATCCATCTGCAGCAATTCCTCTATGCGCACCGGTTCCCCGTCAGAGAACACGCGGCTGAATCCCGATGCCTTGAGATCGAGCAGGAGTTCCACTCTGTCGTCACGTCCGCTCCATTGCAAGTCGGACAGCACGTAGCACACGCCCTGCCTGTCCGGAGAGGAGAATGTCCAGTCCAGCACGTCGTTAACGGTGTCACGATGCACTTCCCTGCCAGATACGGGCGAAAACGTATGACCTATCCTTGCGAAAATCAGCCTCAGATAATCGTAAATTTCTGTGGTGGTCGCCACTGTGGAGCGCGGATTGCGGGTGGTCACCTTCTGTTCTATGGCAATTGCCGGGGGCACGCCGTCAATGAGGTCCACGTCCGGCTTGCTCATCCTCCCGAGAAACTGTCTGGCGTAGGACGAGAGACTTTGCGCATAGCGGCGTTGTCCTTCGGCATATAGGGTGTCGAAAGCCAGGGATGATTTCCCGCTTCCGGAAATTCCTGTCAGCACAACCAGTCTGCCACGCGGTATCTCAAGGTCAAAATTCTTGAGATTGTTGGCCCTGGCCCCCTTTATGAGTATGTTTCCCTGATTTTCCGGCATATCCGTGCAAAGATACTGATATTTGTCGTGATTGAGGATATTTTGAGAAAATATTGGAAAAAGTTTGTCTAGTTGGAAAATTTGACTAAATTTGCATCCGCTTTCAAGGGAAAGCAACCAGTCTGGTGCGGTAGTTCAGCTGGTTAGAATGCCGGCCTGTCACGCCGGAGGTCGAGAGTTCGAGTCTCTTCCGCACCGCAACAAAATGCCTCTCAGATATCTGAGGGGCATTTTACGTATCGCAATCTGCCCCAAATTTGCCCCGCTTACACAACACATAGAAAATCCCCCGCAGACTTGCATCTACGAGGGAAAGGGAATTTTTTAGATATGCCTTGCGGCGTATCGCTGCAAAGATAATCAGAAAAAGTGGTAAATTAGCATTTGGGAATCGGTAGCATAAAACACTACCGAAATGAAAATCTTTATCGACAACGGCCACGGCCAATTCACACCCGGCAAGCGCAGCCCTGACGGAGAATTCCGCGAATACTACTACAACCGCATCGTCGCCCGCCGCATCACAGCAAGACTCCAGGCTCTTGGCTATGATGCCGAACTCCTGGTTCCGGAAGATGATGATATTTCGTTATCCGAACGTTGCCGCCGTGTGAACACCTGGTGCCTGCTCCACGGTAAGAAGAATGCAATCTGCATCAGTATCCACTTCAATGCTCACGG
>JAKSKB010000033.1 GCA_024401975.1 Bacteroidales bacterium
GCTGGTTTCATATTTGGTCATCAACTCGTTTACACTGTAAAGTCTGTCATCCTCACCGGGCGCCCACATCCAGCCGCCCTGTCGGGTGTTGTTATGCCGCAGGGTGCAGTCGGCTTCTCCGGGACACCAGTATATACCGTCGGGATTGCCGTAGAGGCCTGAAATTTCCACATCACCGGCTGCGTTGGTTGTCGCGTCGGCTGTAGCCCAGCAGGGATAGGGGGCGGTGCCCAGCTCGTTGCCTACCCAGCGAATAAGGTTGGGATGTCCGTAGGGGCCCTGGAATGCGATTGCGCCCGGCTGCAACTTCTTCACGAGGCTGAGGACGTCTGCGCCTCCCATATCCATCGACAGGACTCCGCCGTCGAACCATATCTCGAACAGGTCTCCGTAGTTTGACCACAGTTCTGTCAACTGTTTTTCAACCATGGCGTTGTATTCTTCCTGAGTGTATGGACTGCCCGGCTGGACCACTCCCGGATTGTCCACCCAGTAATATCCGTTTGCGCTCGTACTGGCATAGATTGCGGGTTTGATGCCGTATTTCTTGCACGATTCCACGAAATCACGGACTATGTCGCCTTCACCATTCTTCCACGGCGAGTTCTTGACGCTGTATTCGTGCGCCTCAGTAGGCCATAGGCTGAATCCGCAGCAATGCTTTGCCACGAGTACGGCATATTTGGCGCCTATCTTGGAAGCGGCTTCCAGCCACTGGTCGGTATCCAGCTCGGTGGGATTGAAAGTCGATGCATCGGGATGGGTACCCCACTGCCGGAACTCATAGTCCGGATTGAATACCTGCATGTCGAAGTGGAACATGACGCCGATTTCGGCATCGGCCCATTCTTTCTGGGCGTCGTTGGGAACCACGATGTTGTGGGTGCAGGCCGAGACAAGGCATACTGTCGCTGCGATGGTGAGTAGTGATGTTTTTTTCATACGTTGATTTCGTAATCGGACAGACCCTAAAATTTGCAGAGTGGTTCACTGCGTCAAGGTTTGTATTCCAAAAGATTTCATTGTTTGTACCCCTCCCCAGGCGAATATGACGCCATTGGGTAAGTTGTTAGCTTTTAGCTATATAGCGTTTTGTGCTCTTGCTTTCTGTCAACCGTTTGGCAACCTTATGCAGAAAAATGAAATATTTTCACGTAAAGTGCCGCAGCGGTTCATCGCACCGCGAAGATACGAATAATTTCAGGATTTGCCATTTTCCGTCAGTACAACCGTAATAGAGTCATATTTCGAATAATAAAACCAATATGTTGAGACTCAATACATCAGTTCATTTCTGTGGAGTTTTGCCGATTTCTTGAAGGAATCTTTTATCAGCAAAATAGAAAATTTTTGTCTTACCCCCGCTGCTGACGCAGCCGCCCCGGTGGGGCATGCCGCTTGCACTTCGTTCCAGCGGGTGTCTCCGTGGCTCAATGTTCATTTCGCTCACTCCGACACGGCGCTGAAGCGCCTTATTATCAACCCCAATTCTATCTTTGCTTATAGGGTTTTATTGTCCAACCTTTTTGAATAAACCATAAACTATCAGCTATATTTTTTGATGGTTCGCCACTTTTAAATTCAAACGTCCCTTTGGCGCGAACTTTTTCTGGATTAATATCAAAACGTAATTGTAAAGAATCTTTTGCATTATGAATGCCTTTTATTGTGTTTTGAGACCAGCTAGGATTTTTAGGTATCATATATATATAACGAACATCAGGCATATCAGCATATTTTTTTACATCTTTTAAGGATAGATTATTATAATAACAATCAAACACCAATTCCACATCTCTGGTTGGGATGGGGGTGTCGTGGGTTGTGTTTCCTTTGTTACAAGCAACAAGTGCCCCGCTGGCGATTGCACCCAATGCCAATGCACGACGTAATTTATATGGAATAGTGATTTTCATTATTTTATCTTTTGAAGTTCTTTCATATCTCAGATTTTGATAGTATATTTGAGCCGCCTTTGGGGAATTCGCGTAAGGGATGACAACCCTTTCTGCTTCGGCAGTTTCGAGCCCCTTTTTCTATTGCCGCTGTTATCAGTGGCTTTTTTCTGTTTTGTCTTCAAGGTATCTGAGAGACTCCAGATACGCCTTTTCAACATTACTTAAAGTCTTCTCCTGATATTTTTTATATTCTTCTTTTGCTTTGGCATTAGCCTGCTCGTGAGAAATGCTGCCGGCTCCAATAAGAAGTTGCTCACCACTCATCGTTAGAATCTTGTCCAGATGTCCGGCCCAGTCAGCCATTGTCATTTTTATGTGCTTTTCCGCTTGACGTTCCGCGAAATCAAGATATCCGGAAACAAGTTGTCTGAGCGAATGCAGTTCCTGCTGATTCAAATAGTTCTTTGCAATAAGTGCATCGGACAAGTATGGCCTGTCTCCTTTGAATGAAGTAAGACCCATAAACTCTTTTTCGGCATCCGCTCGTGTATATATCACTTCTGCAGCGGTCTGTCCGTGGATTGCATAATGAATCTTGTTCTGTACTGTCTTGAAGAACAATATTGAAGTGTCGGCTTTTGGATCATAGTCTATGCTGGTAGCGTAAATATCAAGCACTTGGCGATAGAAAACCTTCTCTGATGCCCGTATATCCCTGATTCTTTCGAGCAGTTCTTTCCAATATCCTCCGCCGCCAAGTTCTTTGAGTCTTTCATCATCCAGTGTGTATCCTTTTCTTATATACTCATTGATTCTTTTTGTAGCCCATTGGCGGAACTGTGTACCGACTATGGATTTGACTCTATAACCTACAGAAATAATGACATCAAGATTGTAATATGTAGGTGCCTTCTGCATAAATTCGGAATTTCCGAATTTATGCGTACAAGCCTCTGGAATCAGTTCTTTTTCTTGAAAGATGTTAGAGATATGCTCACTGATGGTTGATTTTGATTTCCCGAAAAGCGTGGCCATCTGTTCCTGTGTAAGCCATACGGTATCTTGATCAAAAATAACGTTGACATCTATTCTGCCATCTTCCGTTCTGAAAAGAAGAAAACTGCCTTCACTTGGTATCAATTCTTTTGCCATAAATGCTATTTTTTTCAAAGTTAATGATTTTATTCCGACTCTCTGACAAGTTCCTGCTTCATATCGTCGTCGATGTCGCGATAGCGGGTGAAGGCTGCGGAACCGTGGGCGTGACCGGACAGCGAGCCCACGAGGTCGGGGTCTTTGACGCTGCGGTAAAGATTGCCGCAGAATGTCTTACGCGCCATATGGCTGCTGGCGATTTCGTTGATGGGAACCTGTTTCTCCTCCCTTGTCAAGGGGTCTATGATTGTAACCATCCCTTCCTTTTTGGAATCCCACCTGTCAGAAGGTATCCAGATGCCGGACTTTGCGCGAATGGCAACCGATTTGCCGTTGATCTTATTACATACTGTAGGCTCGCCCTTAGATGGAAATGATGTGATCTCACATCAGTTTGGTGCATATGATACAATAAGAATCTTATTTTCCGAAGGTCTTTGTAGAATGGCCGTTCCCACTTTTTTTTTATTATTTCAGGATTTCTTTTTTTTGTTGGAATGGAAGAATGGAATATGGATACTTGGATTAAAAAACTTAAGAAACGATGGAAATCGTTATTCATTCCATACATTCTATGGAATGTAATATCTATCTGCCTTTCTCTATTAATGCTATATCCTAAATTCATTCTTAAAGGGGGCGATGCTCCAGATATTGTTACATGGTATCATAATATTGAATCCACTTTAAAAAGTCAAAAGTCCCTCACTTTGCAATGACATCCTGCCTAGGGATGTTGGCAAGAGTGCGAAAAAAGTTGTCGCTAGAGTAAGATGTATTTGCATAATACATTTATATTTACTAACTTGCATATAAATAATAAGGCAAGTTGCTATGTTCAGAGAGACCGAAACAAACCCCCAGATGTCGTTGTTCAAGGAGGGTAACATGGGAGCCCCTACGGCGTCCATCCGCCGACTGGTCGCGATGAGCATCCTCAAGGAGGGGTTCAGCTGCTCGGATGAGGACCTCATCGAGAAGTGCGACTACGACCTGTTGACCCGCAAGGCTCTGGGACTTGTCCGCATGGAGGACGAGGCTCCGTTCATCGATACCTACTATCTGCTCCGCAGGCGCATCTGCGAGTACGCTGACCTCACGGGCGAGAACCTTATGGAGACCTGTTTCAGCCACCTGGCGAAGTTCCAGGCTTCGAAGTTCAAAATCTCCGACAGGTCCGTCAGGATGGACAGCAAGCTCATCGGCAGCAACATTGCCTGGTATCCCCGGTACGAGTTCATCCACAGGACGTTCCTTCAGGAAATCAACAAGTACATGCCCCGTCTCAATCCTTCCCTGAGGAAGAAGGTCCAGCCCTGGCTTGAGGAGAATGCGAAGCAGACGGTCTACAGGAGCAACTCCGAGACCATACAGCAGCGCCTCGGCGAGCTTGGCCGCATCATATATGCCGTCCTGGTAAGGGTGAAGGCTCAGAACGGACTGCTCAAGCGCGTGTTCGAGGAACAGTACACCGTCGAGCACGGACAGGCCACTGCCCGTGACAGGAAGGCCATCAGCGCCGACAACCGAGCCCTTGCAGTCAACGGAGTGTTCACCGGCATACAGGGACGCCAGAGCGCATACCTGCTGGACGAGAGCGAGGGAGGTACGGTCAGAATCACCGACACGAGAACCGGAGAGACGTATGAGGCGAAGCTGACAAGAAACGGAGCTCTCCGCATCCCGTATCCGGGCGACCGCTCCAAGTACAAGTGGCGCTACTTCCTGCCGAAACAACTTGAATCCATGCGTTCCCGCAAGCGGATGAGCGACATCCCGCAGGAGGAGAAGAACAAGCGGAACAACGTCGAGGCCACAATCTTCCAGCTCTGCTTCCACACGAGGAACAACAAGACCCGCTACAGAGGTAAGCGGAAGCACGAACTGTGGGTGCTCGCCAGATGTGCATGGATAAATCTGCGAAGATTGGTGATCTTCGAGGCCGGAACGGCTCCCGGAGGCACCCCTTCGGGCCAAAACGGCTTCTTTTTCGCCATATCGGCCATCCTGAAGGCTATGTCGCAGACTTTCGAACATCTATATTTTTTGTTTTTACTCACCGGCCGCTACCCGCAAATGGGCGTAGACGGACTGAAATATTGACTTTTTAAAGTCACATTATGAAATCATTCATTTTATCAATACCGGATAATCTAAAAAAGGCCAATAAGGCCCTTGATGCTAAATCAGTTCTTTGTGGCAATTCCTGGGAAGTTTTTAATGATGATGGAATAAAGCAGGTATTCATCTTCAATAAAGACAACACACTATTTATCTCCACAAACGGTGATGTCTTGACTTCTTCTTGGCAATATATTCCAACAAACAATAGCATTATCATTACTACTGGGGATAAGACCTTTTTATTCCGACCTGCATTTTGCGATAACGTCATCTTCGCCCTCCAGAAAGATGGTACAGAAGAATGCTATTTTTTGATAAACGAAAATAATCTTTCTCTATTTCCTTCCAGAAAACTTGAGGAGCTAAAATCATACTTCTATGAACTTGAATTGAGCTATCCCGAGAATGAGAGACGCTTAATAGAATTGGAGCATAAACGAGAAGAGGAAGCACAACAAAAAAAGATTAGAGAAGAGAAAGAAGCCAAAGAATTATTGTTGAATAAAAACAACGAAAAAAGAATCATCAGGGAATACCTTGAGACTAACTATGATATCATAAACAAGGTGTTTAGAAGGAATATCATAGCAATCATTATCATAAGTTTATTTCTAATTTTGGCACCTCTTCTTACCATTTCCGATAATGATGAGGCCCGGGGTATCTGTTTGCTCTTGATGGTCGTAATTATCGGTCCTGTATCCCCTATTCTATATATTATATTTTCTAAGGGTTCTTTATTAGTCAGGAGGCTTGAAAATGAAGGAAAACAGATTCGTTTTCTGTCAGAAGATGAAATAACAGCCGTATATAAAGAATACAAAGCATCAATTAATAAGATAGCATAGACATTATTCACTCACGAAGTTCTACAATGTAGAAAAAGTAACTGACTTATTCCGGGGCAAGCTTCATTTAATGATACTTCACAGATAAACTCGCAATAATGAGCAGTCTATCAGAGGACTTCTGATTTTTGTCTCCTTTCTTGGCCGGCTTTTGGACAACGAGTGCTGCTTTTTTCAGAATTTCTGCCAATTTGAACACAGCAACAGTAGACTCATACCGTCTTGCGGCCTTGTTGTATGTCTCGTTGATAGACTGAAATTTTACGTAAATATAATCCTGAAGGTTGTTATTCCATACTTTCTTCTCAGGATTCTCTGCTATCCATTTCGCATAAAAGTCCTTGATGATTTTCTCCCAATAGATAGCGTTTTATTCCAACTCGTTGACAAGTTCCTGCTTCATATCGTCATCAATGTCGCGATAGCGGGTGAAGGCTACGGAACCGTGGGCGTGACCGGACAGCGAGCCCACGAGGTCGGGGTCTTTGACGCTGCGGTAAAGATTGCCGCAGAATGTCTTACGCGCCATATGGCTGCTGGCGATTTCGTTGATGGGAACCTGTTTCTCCTCCCTTGTCAAGGGGTCTATGACTGTAACCATCCTTTCCTTTTTGGAATCCCACCTGTCAGAAGGTATCCAGATGCCGGACTTGGCGCGAATGGCAACCGATTTGCCGTTAATCTTGCCGACGACCATTCTGAGGTGGTTTTTAATGGAATTGTCCGAGATGCTAACTCGTTGATTTTGAGTTCAAAGCATTTCGGACAGTTTCAGAAGATTTCATTATTTGTACCCCCCAGGCGAATCGAACGCCTATCGTGGGAACCGGAATCCCAAATTCTATCCATTAAACTAGGGGGGCGTTCCCAACGGCACAAAAATACGAAAATTATTTTCATATAATCGGACTTTTTTTTATAAATTTGTTAGTTGTATCGATTTTGGAAATACGCAAACAAATTATAATCATTATGGCAAAAGAAAAGAAATTCATCACTTGTGACGGTAATGGCGCAGCATCAGCCATCGCTTATCTCTTCAGCGAGCATGCAGCCATCTATCCTATAACTCCGTCATCGACTATGGCTGAAAACGTTGACGAGTGGGCTGCACACGGCAAAAAGAACCTATGGGGCGAGACCGTGAAGGTGACTGAAATGCAGAGCGAAGCCGGCGCTGCGGGCGCCGTGCACGGTTCGTTGCAGGCGGGCGCCCTCACCACGACGTTCACGGCTTCTCAGGGACTGCTCCTGATGATTCCGAATATGTACAAGATTGCCGGAGAAATGCTTCCGGCTGTCTTCCACGTCTCCGCACGAGCCCTCGCGACACACGCGCTTTCCATCTTCGGTGACCATCAGGACGTGATGGCCTGCCGCCAGACAGGTTTCGCCATGCTTGCGTCCGGTTCCGTGCAGGAGGCTCAGGATATGGCCGCCGTCGCACATCTTGCGGCCATCAAGTCGAGCCTTCCTTTCCTCCATTTCTTCGATGGATTCCGCACTTCGCACGAGATTCAGAAGATAGAGGCCCTCGATGAGGAGGATCTCAAGAAAATGATAAGTGACAAGGCTCTCGAGAACTTCAGGAGCCGCGCCCTCACGCCCGAGGCTCCCGTCACACGCGGTACGGCCCAGAACGGTGACGTCTATTTCCAGGCTGTCGAGTCCCACAACAAATCTTATGAAGAAGTGCCTGACATCGTGGCCCGCTATATGGGAGAAATCGCAGAAGTGTCAGGAAGGTCCTACAGGCCGTTCGAGTACTACGGCGCCAAGGACGCGGAGAACATAATCGTGGCTATGGGGTCCGTCACGGAAACCATACGCGAGACAATAGACTACCTCGCCAGACACGGACGCAAGTACGGTCTGGTGACCGTGCATCTATACCGCCCGTTCTCCGAGAAGTATTTCCTCAAGGTGCTTCCCAAGACGGTCAAGAGGATTGCCGTGCTCGACCGCACGAAGGAGCCCGGCTCTCTCGGCGAGCCGCTCTATCTTGACGTGAAGGCGCTTTTCCAAGACAAGAAGAACACGCCGCTCATCGTGGGAGGCCGTTACGGACTTTCATCGAAAGACACTTCCCCGGCACAGATCGTGGCCGTGTACGACAACCTCGAACTCAAGACACCGAAGAACGGATTCACCATCGGCATAGTCGATGACGTCACCTTCAAGAGCCTCTCGATAAAGAGCGAGATAAGCATAGTGAAGCCCGGCACTACGGAGTGCAAGTTCTACGGTCTCGGTTCCGACGGTACGGTGGGAGCCAACAAGAACACCATCAAGATTATAGGTACGCACACCGACAAATACTGCCAGGCGTACTTCGATTACGATTCCAAGAAGTCCGGCGGATACACCTGCTCGCATCTGCGTTTCGGCGACAGCCCCATCAGGGCTCCCTATCTTGTGAGCACCCCCGATTTCGTGGCCTGCCACGTGCCTTCGTACCTTGAGAAATATGACGTGCTCAAAGGTATAAAGGAAGGTGGAAGCCTCCTTCTCAACTCGCTTTGGGACGAGGCTGAGACAATCAAGAGGATTCCGGACAACGTGAAATCCATAATCGCCCGCAAGCACATAAGCCTCTATATCATCAACGCCACGAAGATAGCCGCTGAAATCGGTCTCGGAGGAAGGACCAATACCATACTCCAGAGCGCATTCTTCCGTATCTCCGGCATCATCCCGGCTGAGGACGCGGTGAAATATATGAAGGACGCCGCCCTCAAGAGCTACGGCAAGAAGGGTGAGAACATAGTGAATATGAACTATGCGGCCATCGACCGCGGAGGCGAATACGTCAAGGTGGAGATACCTGCGGAGTGGAGCAAGATAACGAGCAAGTTCGTCAATCCCAACGCGGGTCGTCTCGCGACTCCTTTCGTGAAGGACATAGCCGACGTCGTCAATGCCCAGTGCGGGGATTCGCTTCCCGTGAGCGCGTTCCTTCCTTATATGGATGGCACTATGCCTGCCGGTACGGCGGCGTACGAGAAGCGCGGAGTGGCCGTCAACGTTCCGGTATGGAATCCCGAGACCTGCATCCAGTGCAACAGTTGCGCGTTCGTCTGCCCGCACGCTGCCATACGTCCGTTCCTTCTGACTGCCGATGAGGCGGCTGCGGCACCTGCCGGAGTCAAGACGGCCGAAGGCAAAGCCAACCTCAAGGAATACAAATACGCTCTTGCCATATCTGTGGCAGACTGTACGGGGTGCGGCAACTGTATCGACGTCTGCCTCGCCAAGGACAAGGCTCTTTCGATGCAGTCATATCAGGACAATGTCGCGGAGCAGGCTTCATTCGATTATCTCAATTCCAAGATAGGTTACAAGGAAGTCCTCGACAAGAAGGCCAATATGAAGAACTCCCAGTTCGCACAGCCTCTGTTCGAGTTCAGCGGTGCCTGCGCGGGCTGTGGCGAGACTCCGTACGTCAAGAATATCACCCAGCTTTTCGGCGATCATATGATGATTTCCAATGCTACGGGGTGCTCTTCGATTTACGGCGCGTCATTCCCGGCCTCTCCGTATTGCACAGATGCGAAGGGCCACGGACCGGCCTGGCAGAATTCCCTCTTCGAGGATTTCTGCGAATTCGGTCTCGGTATGCGTCTCGGTTCGGAGCGTGTGCGCGACACCGTAGCCGGATGGATGCAGAAGGGACTGGAATGCACGAAATGCAGCGAAGAGATGAAGGCTCTGTTCACGCAGTGGCTTGACAACCGTGGAAACTACACCGTCACACGTGAAGTATGCGACAAACTCGTGCCCCTTATGGAGAAATGCGGATGCGAGACCTGCAAGGCTCTTCTCGCCCTCAAGCAGTTCATTCCTGCCCGCAGCCAGTGGATTATCGGCGGTGACGGAGCAAGTTACGACATCGGTTACGGCGGACTCGACCACGTGCTCGCTTCCGGTGAGAACGTCAACGTGCTTGTACTTGACACCGAAGTCTATTCCAATACGGGAGGTCAGTCTTCGAAATCCACGCCGGTGGGCGCGATAGCCAAGTTTGCCGCATCAGGCAAGAAAATCCGCAAGAAGGATCTCGGTATGATGGCGATGAGCTACGGTTACGTGTATGTGGCTCAAGTGGCAAGCGGTGCGAGCCCGGTTCAGTTTATGAACGCAATCAAGGAAGCGGAGGCTTATGACGGACCTTCACTCATCATCGCATACGCGCCTTGTATCAATCACGGGCTGAAAGCCGGAATGGGACTCAGCCAGAAGGAGGAGAAGTTGGCGGTGGATTGTGGATACTGGCATCTGTTCAGGTACAACCCTGCTCTCGAAGGCACAGGAGCCAACCCGTTCTCGCTTGACAGCAAGGAGCCGGACTGGACCGGATTCCAGAACTTCCTGAAGGGTGAGGTGAGGTTCGCCTCTCTTCTCAAACTCTTCCCGGAAAATGCCGGAGAGTTGCTTCAAAAGACCGAGGAATTTGCCAAAGTCCGCTACGAGACCTACAAGAAACTCGCAGGCAAGTAGCAGCGGGGGTAAGACAGGAAGGGGTTGGCCGACAGGCCAACCCCTTCTTTTAGAGTAAAATGATGCCGGCGGCGGCGCACTCACGCCGCATTTCTTCGGGCCAGATGGCGGACTGTATCTCGCCTATGTGCGCTTTTCTCAACAGGAACATACACAAGCGTGACTGGCCTATGCCGCCTCCTATGGTGAGGGGCAGACGTCCTTCCAGAAGTTCCCTGTGGTAGTACAGGTCCCGTTTGTGGAGCTGACCGCTCTCTTCGAGCTGCCGGAGAAGGGCGGCCGCATCGACGCGTATACCCATACTCGACACTTCGAATGCGTGGCCAAGCAGAGAGTTCCATAGCAGTATGTCTCCATTGAGGCTCCAGTCGTCATAGTCCGCGGCCCGTCCGTCGTGCCTGCTTCCATCGCTGAGAGTACAGCCTATGCCCGAGACGAATACCGCCCCGTATTCCGCGCATATCGCGTCTTCGCGCTCCTTGGGCGTCTTTCCCGGATATCGTTGGAGGAGTTCTTCGCTGCTTATGAAGAATATGTCTTCCGGCAGTACCGGTTCCAATTGGGGAAAGTCCACGAAAAGTTTGTTTTCACTGACCTTTATGGCCTCATAGATACGTCTGACGGTCTTTTTGAGGAATGTGTCGTTGCGCTCATCCGCCGTTATCACCCGTTCCCAGTCCCACTGGTCGACGTATATGGAATGTATGTTGTCCAAATCTTCGTCCGGTCTCAGGGCGTTCATATCCGTGTATATGCCGCGGCCTGCCGGAATTTGCATCTGTGCCAGTTTGATGCGTTTCCATTTGGCGAGTGAGTGGACCACTTCGGCCTGGCGGTCACCGAGAGATTTCACGGGGAATCGCACGGGCCGTTCCACTCCGTTGAGATCATCGTTCAGTCCCTGCCCGCTCACCACCATCATCGGGGCGGTGACCCTCAGCAGGGAGAGCTGGGCCGACAAGTTCTCCTGAAACATATCCTTCACGGCCTTGATTCCTTTTTCAGTCTCCTGCTGTCCGCCCAGCAGGTCCTTGTAGTTTTTTGGAAGTTGCAGCATCTTGAAATCGTCCGTTTCCGCCCTTTCAGGGCGCGCATCAATTCAGCAAATGTAGCAAATTCGCAGACCATTTCAAAACGACTTCCAATTCATCATAATGATGGTTGTGTTTTCTTGCAGTTGGCGTGGCTTTTTGTTATCTTCGTAGGCTGACACCATACAATTACTGGAAAATGAAGGAATACGTGATTGCCCTCGACCAGGGTACCAGTTCGTCCAGAGCCGTCATATTCAATAGGGAAGGAGTTCCTTGCGCCATACGTCAGATGGAATTCACGCAGCACTTCCCCCGGCCGGGGTGGGTGGAACACGACCCTATGGAGATATGGTCCTCGGAGTCCGCAGTAATGACCGAGGTCGTGGCGTCTCTCGGATTGAGAGGAGATGACATAGCCGCAATCGGTATCACCAACCAGCGTGAAACTACAGTGGTATGGGATGCCGTGACGGGCAAGCCGGTCTGCAACGCAATAGTGTGGCAGGACAGGAGGACGTCGGAATATTGCGATTCGCTCAAGGATGCCGGATTAACGGAAACGATACGCCGGAAGACAGGCCTTCTCATTGATGCGTACTTTTCCGCCACGAAGGTGAGATGGATACTCGAAAACGTTCCCGGGGCGCGGGAAAAGGCGGACAAGGGACAGCTCCGTTTCGGTACGGTGGACAGCTGGCTCGTGTGGAACATCACTGGAGGACGCGCCCATATCACGGACGTGACCAACGCTTCCCGCACTATGCTTTTCAATATCCACACGCTCCGGTGGGATGAAGAACTGCTGCGTCTTTTCGACATACCTTCATCGATGCTCCCGCAGGTGAAATCCTCTTCAGAGATATACGGGTACACGACTTTGCTCGGTGACACAGTCCCTGTGGCCGGCATTGCGGGAGACCAGCAGTCCGCTCTTTTCGGACAGATGTGCATTGATGCCGGTTCGGTCAAGAATACCTATGGCACGGGCTGTTTCCTGTTGATGAACACAGGGGACAAGCCTATAACGTCGGAAAACCGTCTGCTTACCACCGTGGCCTGGAAAATCGGAGACAAGGTCAATTATGCGCTCGAAGGCAGCATATTCGTGGGCGGTTCGGTAATGCAGTGGCTTCGTGACGGGCTGGGTCTGTTCAGGAGCACTTCTGAAGTAGAGGCTCTCGTGAGCACCGTTCCCGACAACGGAGGCGTGTACTTCGTGCCGGCGCTGACGGGACTCGGAGCCCCTTATTGGGACCAATATGCAAAGGGAAGCATCACAGGCATCACCCGCGGCACCTCCGCCGCGCATATCATCCGCGCCGCGCTGGAGGGTATTGCCTTTCAGACTATGGACATAGTCGAAGCGATGGAGAAGGACGCCGGCATCAGGCTCGGAGAACTCAAGGTTGACGGAGGCGCTTCCCGCAACAATATCCTGATGCAGTTCCAGGCCGATATTCTGGGAGCGGAGGTGATACGTCCGGAAATTACCGAGACGACAGCATTGGGAGCCGCTTATCTGGCCGGTCTCGCTACGGGATTCTGGAAAGATATGGAGCAGATACGCAGCCAGTGGAAGGCGGAACGCCGCTTCTCCCCTTCAGCATCTCCTGAGGATGTGGCAAAGGCAAAAAACGGTTGGAAGGAAGCAATAGAGAGAACCCTTACAAAAGCATAGACAATGAATCCCTATCTCGCAGAATTTCTGGGCACCCTCATACTGATTCTTCTCGGTGACGGTGTGTGTGCCTGCACGAGTCTTGAAAAATCCAAGGGCAAAGGAGCCGGATGGGCGGTTGTGACTTTTGCCTGGGGCTTCGCCGTGATGTGCGGCGTCTTCGTGGCCGGTCCCTATTCGGGTGCCCATCTCAATCCGGCGGTCACGCTGGCTTTCGCCATAACGGGTTCCTTCGGATGGTCGATGGTGCCGGGTTACGTTGCGGCCCAGCTCCTCGGAGGATTTGCCGGGGCCGTTCTCGTCTGGGCCTTCTACAAGGACCATTATGATGCGACTGATGACCCCGACGTCAAGTTGGGTACCTTCTGCACGATGCCCGCGATTCCGAACAGGTGGCGGAATCTTTTCTGCGAGTTCGTGGGAACCTGGCTGCTGTGCTTCTCCATCCTTATGTTCACGACGGAGGGGAACACTCCCGCCGTCGGCACGGGCAGTCTCGGCGCCGTCCCGGTGACATTGCTCATCGTGGCGATAGGTATGTCCCTCGGAGGGGCTACAGGCTACGCCATCAATCCAGCTCGCGATTTGCCTCCACGCATAGCTCACGCGCTTCTTCCTATGAAATCCGCCAAACGGGACAGCGGTTGGAACTACGGCTGGGTGCCCGTGGCCGGTCCGCTTGCCGGAGCGGCATTTGCGGCTTTATGTTTCATTTTGTTTTTCTGATTGCAGATGTTCAAAGATTCCGTCATTACCGCAAAATTCAAGAAAAGGGAACTGACCATAGCACTCGTGTGCTTCGGCCTTGCCTTTATTGTGAATGTATGTTGCGTGATTGCCTACTCCTGCCCCTGGGTCGAGATTTTCACCCAGATAGGCTTTGTGATTGTTTTCGCGCTCATTTTCTATGCCCTGTGCATTGTGGCCAGGCTTCTGGCACTGGCCGTCACCAGGCTCATACGCAAATGCAGGGGCTGAGATTCAGATACAGTGGCGTCAATCCGTCCGCACCGGTGGCATATTGCTCTTTTTATGCGATGCACACCGTTGTGGAGATACTTTTCGTCTCTCACGACGAAAAGCGGGCAAGAGAGGAAGCGGACAATATGAAAGCTATGGCGGATTGTCTGGAGGCGGAACTGAGCCGCCATTTCGGAGGCGGTCCGTTACACAGGCTCAACTCGTCGCTATCCTTCGAGGATGCCGGAGAAGAACTTTTTTTCTGCCTCGAACTGTGTGAACAGTTCCGGGGCGCGTGCAAGGGGTATTTCGACATTGCGGCACTGGGGCCTTCAAGGGAGAGGCCCGCTTATCTCCTTGACACCTCGGGACATAGGGCAAAGCGTGTTTCCGGGGACGTGATTGTCGATTTGGGCGGTTTCGCGAAGGGCTATGCAGCCGAGAAAATCCGCAAATATCTTGAAGGCGAGGGCGTCTCCGACGCTCTGGTCAATTTCGGCAACAGTACGGTACTCGGTGTTGGACATCACCCTTTGGGAGACTGCTGGAAGGTGTCTCCTTCCTCGGATGAGACAAAATGTTTCAATCTGAAGGACAGCGCCTTGTCAGTGTCGGGCGTACAGGCGGACGGCAGACGGCACATAGTGGATCCCGTCACGATGACTTGTCCCTCGAAGGGATATGACGTCGTGGTGACGGGAAAGTCAGCGCTCCTGTGCGAAGTGCTTTCCACGGCACTTTACGCCGCTCCGGAGCGGATGCAGGACGAGATTATGAATAAATTTCCGGCTTACAGCGCCGGGCACATACGCTTATGAAAGACGAAAAACTTATCGACAGACGTTCATTCCTTTCCAAAATCGGAGGAATGGGACTCGCAGGCGCCGCATTGAGCGCATTTCCGTGGATGGAATCGTGCAGCCCGGACAGGAACAGGGAGACTTCCAGGGAGAAAGTCAGGCTGGGCATAATAGGCCCGGGCTCCAGAGGACAGTATCTGATGTCTTTTCTGAAGGAGATACCGCAGGCCGAAGTGGTGGCTTTGTGCGACATATACGAACCCAATCTGAACCTCGGGTCGGAGATGTTCCCCAAGGCTGAAAGATATACCGATTACAGGCGTCTGCTTGAAAACCCGGAGGTGGAAGCAGTATTCGTAACCACTCCTCTGGACAGGCATTTCAGGATGGTGATGGATGCTCTGGATGCCGGCAAGAACGTCTATTGCGAGAAGGCGATGGCTTATACCATCGACCAGTGCAAGCAGATGTATATGAAGCGAAAGGAGACGGGGAGGATACTTTTCATCGGACAGCAGAGGCTTTTCGACCCCAAATATCACAAGGCTATGGAGGGTGTGGTCCGTGGGGATTACGGGCCCGTGGTCAACGTGAGGAACTACTGGTTCCGCAACGGGGACTGGCGTCGCCCCGTCCCCTCACCGGAATATGAACGCCTCATCAACTGGAGGCTTTACCGGGAGTATTCCCGCGGTCTTATGACGGAACTGGCCTGTCATCAGTTGCAGAACGGCACTCTGGCTACCGGGATGCTTCCCGAGAAGGTTATGGGCTCGGGTAACATCATCTATTGGAAGGACGGTCGTGAAGTCTTCGACAGCGTGTGCGCCATATATACTTTCCCCAACGGCGTGAATATGACTTTCGAGTCCGTCATCTCCAACGCCCATTTCGGTATGGGCGAGCAGATTCTTTGCAAGGATGCGATGATAGACCTCCCCGGTTCCAGAATATATCGCGAAACGCCTCCCGCGAAAAGCGGAATCGAGCAGCTCATAGGGGAGATAGAGCAGGGATTGTTCTCCAATTCGGTTTTCGCCGGCACCAGCTGGAATCCGGAGAACGCGTCGTCTGACAAGGGAATCTCCATAATGCCGGAGGCGGACGGAGACGGTACGCGTGAGATAGTGCAGGCCTTCTGCAACAGTTGCATCACCGGCAAGATGCCTCCACGCATCCTCGAAGAGGCATATTACGGTTCCGTCCTCTGCCTTTTGGGAGACGAGGCCCTGCTTCAGGGCAAGACCCTTTATCTGGAAGACAAATACCGAATCTGAAAAATCGGACGGATTTTTTTCGGTAAGTACGCGGATATTGTGTAAATTTGCAGGATTTACACATACAATTTATGCAGGAGATTAGAAATATCGCCATCATCGCCCACGTGGACCACGGCAAGACCACTCTGGTGGACAGGATGATTTATCAGGCGAACCTTGTCAGGCAGCCGGAAAATCTCGGGCAACTCATTCTGGACAACAATGACCTGGAGCGCGAAAGAGGGATAACCATCCTCGCAAAGAACGTTTCAGTCATATACAAGGGAATTAAAATCAACATCATTGACACTCCGGGCCACAGTGATTTCGGGGGAGAGGTCGAGCGTGTGCTGAATATGGCCGATGGGGTGCTGCTTCTCGTCGACGCCTTCGAGGGTTGTATGCCGCAGACGCGTTTCGTGCTCCAGAAGGCGCTGGAGATGGGTAAGAAACCCATAGTGGTGATAAATAAGGTGGACAAGCCGAATTGCCGTCCGGAAGAGGTGCAGGAAGAGGTGTTCGACTTGATGTTCAATCTGAATGCTACGGAGGACCAGTTGGATTTCGCGACCGTTTACGGGAGCGCGAAACAAGGATGGATGTCACTTGACTGGAAGCAGCCTTCTTCTGACATCACCCCGCTGCTCGATACCATATTGGAACAGATACCGGCCCCGGAATATAGGGAAGGCACCCCCCAGATGCTGATTTCATCGCTCGAATATTCTCCGTACGTGGGAAGGATAGCCGTCGGACGCGTCACCAGAGGTTCTCTCCGTTCCGGTCAGCAGGTCAGTCTGTGCAAACGCTACGATATGGTGCAGAAGACCAAGATCAAGCAGCTTATGGTATTCGAAGGCTTGGGCAAGACGGACGCGGGTGAGGTGCAGTGCGGTGACATATGCGCCGTCGTCGGCATTGACGGATTCGAGATAGGCGACACCATTGCCGATTTCGAGAATCCGGAAGCGCTTCCTCCCATCGCCATCGATGAGCCTACGATGAGTATGCTGTTCTGTATCAACAATTCCCCGTTCTTCGGGAAGGACGGCAAATTCGTCACTTCGCGTCATCTCAAGGATCGTCTTGAGAAGGAGTTGGAGAAGAATCTGGCGCTGAGGGTGAAGCCTGGTTTGAGCGCTGATTCGTTCGTGGTGTACGGTCGCGGAGTCCTTCACCTTTCGGTTCTCATAGAGACTATGCGCCGTGAAGGCTTTGAACTTCAGGTAGGCCAACCGAAAGTGTTGGACAAGACCATCAACGGGCAACGCTGTGAGCCGATAGAGGAACTTTCAATCGAGGTTCCGGAGGAATTCGTCGGTGCGGCAATCGAGATTTCCACCCGTCGCAAGGGAGCACTCGTGCATATGGAGCCACGCGGCGACAGGACCCTTCTTGAGTTCGAGATACCTACCAGGGGTCTTATGGGACTGAGGAGCAATCTTCTGACCGCTTCTCAGGGCGAGGCCATAGTGGCGCACCGTTTCAAGGAATATCAGCCTTTCAAGGGTGAGATAGAACGTCGCAACAACGGTTCTCTCGTATCCCTTGAGACCGGCGAGTCCGTCGCATATTCGATGAACAAGCTTCTTGACCGCGGACGTTTCTTCGTAGAGCCCGGTGAGCCGATTTACGGCGGCCAGGTGGTGGGAGAGCATACCCGTGAGAAAGACCTCAACATCAATATCTGCAAGACAAAGAAACTTACCAATGTCCGGGCTTCCGGGTCGGATGAGAAGGTCGTGCTTCCTCCGGCAATAAAGTTCTCTCTGGAGGAGGCGCTTGAATACATCCAGGAGGATGAACTCGTGGAGGTGACTCCGCATGCGATGCGCATACGCAAGCTGCTTCTCGACCCTATCGCGAGGAAGAGGGCGGGGGACAATTCCGAGGACGAATGATTGAATTTTATAAATAAATTGTTATCTTTGCACCCCTAAATCTGTTTTCAGGCCGGTATGTACAGTGAATTTGCAGTCCCGATAACCAGGTTGAAGCAGGGCCACAATTTGTTTGAGTGGCACGTTGGGAATGAGTTCTTTGGCAGTTTTGAGAATTCCGAGGTCCTTGGAGCGGACGTGGACGTCAAGGTTGACGTTATGTTCGACGGGTGCGACGTGAAAGTGGCGGGAGAGATTTCAGGCAATGTCACAGTAGTGTGCGACAGGTGTCTGGAGAACGTGAGCATCCCGGTTTCCACCGCTTTTGAGGATGACGGATTCGAAGATTGCAATGTCATCGATCTGGAACAGGACATTTATGATTTTACCTGTACGGCCCTTCCGATGAAACGGGTTCATCCTGACGGGGAATGTGACGAGCGAACAGTAAGTTTTATGAGCAAATAATATTTAAATAGTATTTAGAGATGGCACATCCGAAACACAAACATTCGAAACAACGTAGGGACAAACGTCGTACCCACGATTTCGCAGCGGTTCCCACGCTTGCGACCTGCCCCAATTGCGGGGCAACCGTGATTTATCACAGGGTATGTCCGGAATGCGGTTATTACAGAGGCCGCCAGATTGTCAAGAAGGACGCTGAATAATCCTTCTTCAAGGTCCCTTAGTTCAACGGATAGAACGAAGGTTTCCTAAACCTTAAATACAAGTTCGATTCTTGTAGGGATCACGTGGGGATGGCTTTTTGGCCATCCCCTTTTGTCTTACCCCCGCTGCTGACGCAGCCGCCCCGATGGGGCATGCCGCC
>JAKSKB010000034.1 GCA_024401975.1 Bacteroidales bacterium
TGAGTGGGCTTGGGCATGCGGTGGTTCGAAAAAGGAAACACTTGCGGAACTTATTGCGTTCTCGGTTGCTTTTCATAATCTCTCCACCACATTTCCCAACAAATTATGGTCAAATATGGTCAAATTGCCCCATTTTTGTAAAAAGAAAATTACAAGTAATTGAAAATCAACTACTTGCAAATCTTGTTGTGCCTCGGGCGGGAATAGATATGCTATTGAATAGTAATGCTTTACGTATTCTCGTTTACAGTTTCATTTACGAATCTAAAAATCAATTTTAGCGAGCCGTTTGCCAAGCCTTCCATTCGGGAGGAATAGATAAGACATATCCGTTGGACAATGTAATAGAGTCCGGGAGCAAAGATTGCCTAAATCTAGATTCGTATCTGGCCAAATTAATAGGTCGGTTGTTACAAAGTGCAGACAGATTTGACGAATAATGAGTTGGCGGAAAATAAACGAACGTCTTTATTCCCGCCTCTTGAGCCAGTTCAATGGCCGGGACCATATCACTGTCAGCAGAAACGATAATTGCAATATCACATTGCTTTTTTAAAGCATCAGCAACAATCTGGGTCGCGATTCTAACGTCCGTTTCCTTTTCTTCATAAGTATTGATCACATATCCGCAATTATGACAAGTAATGGTTTTATGCAAGTATTTCCCTAAGATTAACTCAAACTTTGGATTTTCTTGATTTGCCTGAAAGAAAGCATTTTGGCGTCGGCTCTTATCAATGTCATTCGGTTTGGCAGAAAAATATTTAACCTTCACTAATTCTTGATCTGGTCTAACAAATCTTTCAAAGAACTTGACCAAATCAAGCCAGTAAAACTTTCGCCACGAATTATCTTTCAACCCATAGTAGAAGTTAAATCCGTCTACATATACAATTACTCTTTGCTTCTCCATATTTTATACAAAATAAGCCCACCTCATAAGAGATGGGCAAGCCTTAGTTTTTTCCATCTAAGGGGGATAAGTTTCCGCAAAGATACAGAAAGTTTTCAACTTTCCAAACTATATTTCTATAATCTCCCAAATCTTTTTCAATTTTTCTCTATCGAGTTTTTCAAAACGGTCTTTATGAATGGCATAAGCTAATAAGTATTTAGGTCTGCTTAAAGCGACATAAGCTACCTTCAACGAAGGCAGCACGTGTCCTTCACCATCCCTATGAATGTATGGTTCACCACATAATTGGTCACCGAAATGCTCACTCTCGTATTTATGATTCTTGGTTTCAAAGAATAATGTAGCCGCATGAGTCTCACCCTTAACCGAATGGACTGTAGCCACTTCTATCTCTAACTCTCCCTCTCTATAAACATTCAGGCTCTGATCCTGATTCTTTACCTGATAAAATTCTTCATCTTTCTTATTCAGAAACTGTCTTACCGGTCCTATAGTAGCCTTGAAACCAAAAGCATCCGCAAAATCAATAGAGATGAAAGACTTAACCTCATCGAACACATCAGCATCCACACTATTGTCTGAATTGCAAATTCTTAACACCCACTTTGAGAGTTTGTCAATCAAGTCGTTAAATACTTCCGGATTAGTGTCAGCCAGATAATCCAACATGGATGTTTTAGAAAACAGTCTGCCGTTGTCCCTTTTTACACCAGCTCGTACCAATACAGAAACCAAAGCATCTAATAAATGATTCCGATATTCCTGTGGATTATCTAGAACGGCATTTTTCTGAAGGAAAGTATTAAGAGAAGCATTCTCCTCAAATGGTCTCTTAGGCGTAGTTTGGTTTTCAAACTGAGGGAAATAATAATGAATCGATTGTGATGCACCATTTATTTCTTTCACTTTTCCAACGTATCCAACAGCTTTGATATTAATACGGTGCAAAGCATCTCCGGACTGATACTATAACCGATACTCGTTAGAGCACGTACGCCCTTGATATGGACGGATATTAGTATCCTCCTTTCGCCTGTTTTGTTGGTCTGAGACGCCAAATAGAATTGAGTCGGCATAGACTGTAAATGTTTTTGTTTCGTTTACAAATGTATTTACAGCTTTTCGCAATTCCAAATCATTTCAAGCAATTGCCAACAACAGTTATGTCACTGATTTATAGCGAAATAAAAAAGCAGCAACTCCTAAGAATTGCTGCTCGTGCCTCGGGCGGGAATCGAACCCGCACGGACCTTTCGGTCCAAGGGATTTTAAGTCCCTCGTGTCTACCATTTCACCACCAAGGCTGCAATCTGCCCCGCCTGTTGTGTCGGACAAGGCGCGTCAAAGTTAGAAAAAAAAGCTTGAAGTTTTGTATCTTTGCCAATCAAAAAAGGCAACAGAATGATTAAAGCGCTGGTTTTCGATATGGGCGGGGTGTTGATTCGTCTGAACGGACAACGTTGCGTTGACGCTTTCAAGAAAAAGGCAGGATTCGATGACATAGAGGATTACCTCGATTTGTTTCATCAGAAAGGTTTCATAGGAGAGTTTGAGAAGGGTGCCATCAATGAAGACGAGTTCTACCGCCGATGTCTCGAACATTGTCGTCCCGGTACCACTCCGGATGTTCTCGAGGAGTGTCTGGACAAGATTCTCGTCGACGTTAACCCTTCTGCCGTAAGCCTCATAAAAGAATGCGAAGGAAAGTATCCTATGTATGTCCTCAGCAACAACAATCCCATCTCCCTTCGTTGTTTCGAAAAGATGCTCGTGCAGGCCGGCATACCTATGGACAAGGTATTCAAGGAGATTTTCTTTTCTTTCAGAATGAAAGTTCTCAAACCTTCAAGAGAAATCTACGAGAGGATGATAGCCGCCATCGGTCTTCCTCCGGAAGAGATACTTTTCATCGATGACTCAGAAAAAAACGTAACCGGTGCAGAGGCTGTCGGTCTGAAGACTTTGCATTACCGCCCGGACGGGGATCTTCGTACACAGGTGGAAATTCTGCTTTCTGGACGTTATTGAGCCTCCGCTGGCAAGCGATGTAAGGGAAGGGTAATTACTCGGCTTTGCTTTCGGCCTTGGGAGCCGCCTTCTTTGCGGGTGCTTTCTTTGCAGGAGCTTTCTTCTCCGCCGCGGGCTTTTCGGCCTTGGGAGCCGCCTTCTTTGCGGGTGCTTTCTTTGCAGGTACCTTCTTCTCCGCCGCAGGCTCTTCGGCCTTGGGAGCCGCCTTCTTTGCGGGTGCTTTTTTTGCAGGAGCTTTCTTCTCCGCTGCGGGCTTTTCGGCCTTGGGAGCCGCCTTCTTCGCGGGTGCGGGCTTTTCAGCCTTGGGAGCGTTGGCCTCAGCCTTCACAAGGTCGCTGAGCTTCTGGTAAAGGGCGTCAGTCTTTTCAAGGATTTCCTTGCGGAGAGCAGCAAAATAAGCGGCTTTCCTGCCTTCGATATTCTTGGCGTTAACCTTGTCCTTGAGCTCGTTGTAAAGGTCTATTGCCTCATCAAGGAGTTCTGACAGCTTCTCGTCTGAAGCATTGGGATTGATGGTGGCGAATACGGAACAATCATCTATGAATGCTCCAAGAACGTATTCGATGTCTTTTTTTATATCCCTTAAGTTCATGGCATATTTTTTTTTAGTTGGGCAAAATTACTAAAAAATTAAATGAAATCAAGAAAATTTGCGTAAATTGGCAGTGTTATGGGAATAAAGAAAAAAGCCATTACTATATGCCTTGCGGGTTTCGCTGTCGGACTGGTTGTCACGAGCGTGCTTTTTTCGATTTACGTGAAATCCTCCGGCAATGACAGCTGTACGTCTTGTCATTATCATCCCGATGCCGACAGAAGTTATATGCTGTCAATGCATTACAACTCGGAAAGCGGTGTGAAGACGGACTGTGCCGCCTGTCATCTTCCCCCTCAGGGGACGGCGAAGCGATTCTTCGTGAAGGTCAGGACAGGAGGGAAGGATTTGATGTCGTACATTTTCAAGGATAAGGAAGATATCGATTTCGAGAGGAAGAAGGAACTGGAATATGCCACGGGCATTGTATTCAACGAGTCCTGTATGGAATGCCACGTCAATCTTTTTCCTGAAGGCATCAGCGACGAAGCCATAAAGGCGCACGTCTATTTCGAGGACAACCGTGAGGCCCTCGGACTCCAGTGCATAAGTTGCCACCTTGATGCAGGCCACTATAATCCCAACTATACCCACGGCAAGATGACAGGCGTGCCTTCGAGCCAGACGAAAGGCGAAGTGTACGACCGCCCCGCCGAGATAAGCGGATTTGCGGATTTCACCGAACATATTCCAGGTACAAGCGTCAGTGTCAGTATGATTGCCGTTCCCGGGGGAACTTTCCTGATGGGAAGTCCCGAGGACGAGCCTTTCCGCCGTCCGGACGAAGGTCCGAGAAGGGAGGTGAAACTGTCCCCGTTCTTTATGGGCGAGGTTGAGGTGACCTGGGATCAGTACTGGGCTTTCTATTCCGAGACTATGTCGGAGGGACGCGTGGCTCCTGAAGTGGTCAGGACCAACAACGCGAAAAACACCCTTGACGCCATCAGCGGTCCCACGCCTCCTTTCGGAGCTCCGGACCAGGGTTGGGGTATGGGGGACCGCCCAGCCATCACGATGACCTGGTACGCCGCAAAGACGTTCTGTCAATGGCTGTCCCTCAAGACAGGGAAGAATTACCGTCTGCCCACGGAGGCGGAATGGGAATATGCCGCCAGAGGCGGTACGGACACCCCTTACTTCTTCGAAGGGAATCCGAAAAAATTCTCAGGAAAGGGTTTCCTGAGAGGAATTTTTCATCCTGACACCACTCTCATCAACGGATACGCCGTATATGCCGTCAACAGCCGCAACAGAAGCGGAGTCCCGTCGGCGGTGAAGGCCAATCCTTTCGGACTGAAGAATATGTGCGGAAACGTTATGGAATATTGCTCTGACTGGTATGCTGAAGATGCATATTCCGAAATGCCGGACGGGGTAAGCAATCCCACCGGACCTGAAAACGGGACCGAGCACGTGGGGAGGGGAGGATTGTATTCCGATGACGCTGCCGACATAAGGTGTGCGGCCCGCAGTCATACGAGGAACGACGCCTGGCTCAAGACCGACCCTCAGAATCCAAAGAGCATCTGGTGGTACTCTGATGTGAAGGGAGTCGGATTCAGACTTGTGTGTGACGTGCCGGAACAATTTAACTTAAAACAACCATAATTTTAACTTAATACAACCATAATTATGAGTGACACTAAAATCGGAAGAAGAGATTTTCTTTCTTATTCGGCAGTTTTGGGCGCGGCGGGCATCGTCGGACTCAGTTCCTGCAAGGGGGGCGGCCTCACTCCGCTCAGAAAACCTGGAGATTACTATGTACCCGAACTTACGGACAAGGCGGATGCAGGGCGCGAACTTAAAGTGGGCCTTGTAGGTTGCGGCGGACGCGGACGCGGAGCACTGAACGATCTGCTCGCGGCATCCGACAGCATCAAGGTGGTGGCTCTGGGCGACACGTTCAGTGACCCCATAGAGAAGGAAAGGGAAGAACTCCTTGAAAATCATCGGATAAAAGTAGATGATGACAAATGTTTCGTAGGTTTCGACGCCTACAAGAAGGTCATTGACAGCGGAGTGGATATGGTAATCCTCGCTACGCCTCCGTGCTTCCGTCCGGAACATTTCAGTTATGCTACTTCCAAGGGAGTGCATTCGTTCCTGGAGAAGCCTATTGCGGTTGACCCTGCCGGTTACCGCCTTGCCGTCGCTACGGCGAAACAGGCGGAAGCCAAGGGGCTTTCGGTGGTGACAGGTACTCAGCGCCATCATCAGAGATGCTATGTCGAGGCTTTCAAGAAAATTCAGGAAGGCTATATCGGAGAAATCCGCGGCGGCAACGTTTACTGGAATCAGGGAGCCTTGTGGTTCCGCGAGCGCGGCACGCAGCATCGCGATTGGAGCGATATGGAACTTATGATTCGCGACTGGGTCAACTGGGAATGGCTTTCAGGTGACCATATCGTCGAGCAGCACGTTCACAATATAGACGTATTCCTCTGGATGACCGGACTCAAACTCGTCAAGGCTACCGGTTTCGGAGCCCGTCACCGTCGTTATACAGGTGACCAGTTCGACCAGTTCAGCGTCGATTTCGAGTTCGAAAACGGAATTCATCTGCACAGTATGTGCTGCCAGATAGACGGGTTCGATACTGAAATCAGGGAAATAATACACGGGAGCAAGGGAAGTTGGGACTCCGCTACGGGCGAAATCAAGGACCTTGACGGCAACGTGATCTGGAAGTTCGACTACGATGCAGAGGATGCGTCTCATAGTCAGACCAATCCTTACGTGCTGGAGCACGTCGACTGGGTCAATCACATCCGCAGGGGTGAGACTCACGTGGAGGCTGAACTTACTGCGATGTCCTGTATGGCGGCTATTATGGGACGTGAATCGGCATACAGCGGTAAGGAAGTCCTCTGGGATGATATGGTGGCTTCCGACCTTTGCCTGATGCCGGAAAAACTGGCTATGGGACCTATGGACATGTCCAAATTCAAGGTGCCCGTTCCAGGTGAGGATAGGGAAAAAGTATCTCAATCCCTGTAAAGTTATGGATAGAAGACAATTTCTGATATCATCTGCGACGGGAGCGGCTGCATTGGCGGCCGCCTCCGTTCCTGTTTCCTGCTCCTCCGGCACTTCAAAAAAATCTGGTGCGGTTCCTCTCAGGATATCCTTTCAGGAAGGGATTGCTCCTCGCGAAGAGTTGAACGCCAAGTTGGACTATATGGAATCTCTCGGAGTCGTGGGCTTCGAACCGGGAGGACGCGGCCTCGCACAACGGGTCAATGAGATAGAGCAGGCTCTGCGCGGCAGAAACATAAGTGTTTCCGCCATCTGCGCAGGTTTCGACGGATTCATTCTTTCTTCCGACCCGGCTGTCAAGGCTGAATTCGATGCCTCTTTCAAGGATATTCTCGCCGCTGCCGGTCAACTCGGTTCCACAGGTGTCATAATGGTGCCGGCCTTCAACGGTCAGGAACCCTGTCTTCCGCACACGCAGGCTACCAGGGACTATCTTTGCGAACAGCTTCACGAACTCGGTGAGTATGCCCTCAAATGCGGAACCTCCGTAATTCTCGAACCTCTCAACCGCCGCGAATGCTTCTTTATGCGTCTGGTGTCGGATGCCGCCGCGATTTGCCGCGACTCTCAAAGCGAAGGCATCAGGTGTATGGGCGATTTCTGGCATATGCAGGAGGAGACTTCGGACTATGCGGCGTTTATCTCCGCCGGTGACTGTCTGCGTCACGTCCACATTGCCGGAAGGGGCGACAGAAAGATGCCCGGCGAGACACCGGACGTTGACAACTACGTTGACGGATTCCGCGCTCTCAAGGAGATGAATTACAAGTACTTCGTAAGTTTCGAGTGCGGTTCTGAAGGCGACAGGGAGCAGACGGTTCCCGCAGCCGTGGAACTTATGCGCAGCCAGTGGGAGAGAGCCTGACGTCCTGAAAATGCTTTTTTCGGACGGGAAAAGGTACAACAGCGCTCCGGGCAGAAATCGTCTCCTCTATGGAGAAAGGTTGCAGAGGCTCGTAATAGATGCCGGGTTCACCTGCCCCAACCGTGACGGTACCGTCGGGCGAGGAGGTTGCACGTACTGTGACAACGCTGCGTTCCATCCGGGATACAGTGTCCCGGACAAGAGCATTGCCGAGCAGATTGACGAGGGTATAGTGTTCCATAGGAAACGATACAGGAAAGCCACTCGGTATCTCGCTTATTTTCAATCATATTCAAACACTTACGCTCCTGTTGAAAGGCTTTCGGCCCTGTATTCCGAGGCTCTTTCCCATCCGGAGGTGGACGGGCTTGTCATCGGAACCAGGCCGGACTGTATTGATGGGGATAAACTGGGTTTGCTGGAGAAACTGTCACGGGAATGCAAATCGCTGACGGTGGAATACGGCATCGAGTCCTGCTACGATGACACCCTGAGGCGCATCAACCGGGGGCACGATTTCGCTACGGCGGAAAAGGCTGTGCGCGACACGGTTGCGCGCGGCATATCCACCGGTGCCCATTTCATCTTGGGACTGCCGGGAGAAACGCGGGAGATGATGCTCGCGCAGTGCGGGAGGATAAATGCCCTGCCTCTCGATTCGGTGAAGTTCCATCAGTTACAGATAGTCAGGGGCACGGCTATGGAACGCGAATTTGCCGCGAGGCCGCAGGACTTCCTTCAATGGACACTGGACGAATATCTTGACCTGATTGTAGATATTCTGGAAAGATTGCGGCCCGATATCTGCATAGAGAGGGTAGCCGGTGAGGTGCCGCCGCGTTTCGTGACTTCCCTGCGCTGGGGGATGATACGCAATTTCGAGATTCTCCGTCTGCTGGATGAGAAACTCGTCGCGAGAAACGCCTGGCAGGGACGCTTGTGCGGCTTCTGAAAAATTATGTTATATTTGCAGGTTATGGTAAAGATTTCAATCAGAATGACGGCTCTGCTCGTGGCTCTTTCTGCGCTTGCCTCCTGCCAGTTCGTTTACGACATCATTCACGATGACGAAGTGGTGGCAAGAATAGGCGCGAGGAGACTCTACCGCTCTGACCTTGATCCTTTCATCCCTAAGAACGTATCCGGGAAGGACAGCATCAATCTCGCGCAGCAGTACATCAGGACCTGGGCGGCGGACAATCTGATTCAGTCGATGGCGGACGAGATGCTTTCAAAGCAGGAGAAGGATGTCAGGGAAGAACTTGAGGATTACAGGAGTTCGCTGCTGAAATACCGATACGAGCAGAAATACATCAATGAACGCCTGGATACTTCGGTGACTGCGGCGGAAGTGGAAGAATACTACAAGAAGCACCCGAATCTTTTCATCCTGTCCGTGCCCGTGGTGAAGGCCAGATTCCTTGACATTATGAAAGAGTCCCCCGACATAGAGAAACTCAAGGAACTGATGTCTTCCGACAATCCCGATGACATCATTTCGGCAGACAGTCTCGCTTACTCGTCGGCCCTGAAGTTCATTGACCTGAGTGACCGCTGGACGGATATGGCATCTTTCGCGCGGTATTTCGACGTGGATTGCAGCGTACTTCTTTCTGCCCTGCGTCCCGACGGCTTCGTCCAGATTGAGGATTCGCGTGGAGATCTGAGGATAGGATATGTGTCCGACATAGTCAGGGCCGGTTCCAAAGGTCCGCTGGAGTACAATGACCGCCGGATAAGGGAACTTATAGTAAACAACAGGAAACACGCTCTGATGTCCACTCTCGAACGCGATTTGCTGGAAGATGCGTTGGAACGGGGCGAGTTGATGATATATTGATGGAAAAGAGATGAAAGCAAACATTATGTGCAATATCAGGGTTCTGGTTACACTTCTTGTCCTGGGGCTTTGTCCCCTTGCCCGTGCGCAGAAATATCCGGATGGGATCATAGACAAGACCGTGGCCGTCGTGGGCAATGAGATGATTTCCATATCGGAGATAGAGGATGAAGTGAAGATGCAGCGTTCGCAGGGCGGCGGCACAGATGCTTTCGCAAGATGTGAGGTCCTCGAAAGTATGCTGTCTTCAAAACTGTTTCTGATGCAGGCTCGTATAGATTCCTTGAAAATCAACGAGGATATGGTGCAGGGCCAGCTCAACCAGCACCTTGACAGACTCCGTACCTTTTACGGAGGGGATGAGGGAGTGGCGGAATACTTCGGGAAACCGTATTACAAGATTCGTCAGGACCTGAGGAAACAGATAGAGGATATGACGCTTACCCAGCAGGAGCAGGGGCAGATAGTAAACAAATTGCCGGACGTGACGCTTGCGGAGGTGCGTTCCTATGTGGATACCGTGAGCGAGGATGTCCTGCCTATGGTGCCTGAGAAGTATCAGCTGAGCCAGATATGCATATATCCCGACAGGGAAAAAGCCAATCTCGCCGTCAAGGAAAAGTTGATTTCCCTGCGTGAAAGGATACTCAACGGGGAGAAATTCTCGACTCTTGCCAGAATCTATTCTGAAGATCCGGGTAGCGCCAGGAAGGGGGGTGAATTGGGAATGGCTTCCAAATCGATATATTGGCCTGCCTTTTCCGACGCCGCAATGTCGCTCAAGCCGGGGCTCATCTCCCAGATTGTGGAGACTCCGGACGGATTCCATATCATAGAGGTATTGGAGAAGAAGGGCGATATGTTCAATGCCAGACATATCCTCATCAAGCCGGAATACACACAGGAGGACCGCAAGCATGCCTTCACCCTGCTGGACAGTCTGCGTACCGAGATAGACAACAAGGCCCTGACCTTCTCCCTTGCGGCAAGGTTCTATTCCCAGGATCCATCCACGGTGACTAACGGGGGACAGATGGCCGATCCCAACACAGGATCTTCATACTTTGAGATTGACCAGTTGAAACCTCAGGACTATGCCGCCATCCGGGATCTCAAGGAGGGTGAAATCTCAAAGCCGATAGAATCTCTTGACAATGAGGGGCGTGACGGCAATCTGGTTTACAAGATTATCAGGGTTGACAAGATATTGCCCGCCCATCTGGCCACTTTCGAGAACGACTTCACCGAAATATCGGCACAGGTGGCGAATGTACGTCAGCAGGAGGTCCTTGACGCTTTCATAAGAGAGAGAGCCCTTGCCACAAAAATTGTCATAGACCCCATTTTCAAGGACTGCACTTTCAATATGGAAGTGTGGAAATCCAAAATCAGAGAAGAATAGGTGCGTTCCCGAGTTTTAATCCTTCTACTTCTGCTTCTTTCTGCGGGCAGGTTTACGGCGATGGGTCAGGAGGAGGAGTCCTCCGACAGCCTCGTTCGCCTTATGAATGCGCAATCCGTGAGGATGGTCCGGAAAGAGGACGAGGATTTCAGGGAAGTGACAGGTCCTGCCAGTTTTCTTCATAACAACACCTATCTTCTGTGTGATACGGCCCTGTGGAACATTGATACGAGAATCATCAATGCGACAGGCAATGTCCGGGTGATTCAGGATGAGACAGTCCTTTCGAGCGACAGCCTCGTTTACCTTATCGACGCGGACCTTGCCAGATTCCGGGGCGGAATAGTCCAACTTGTGGACCGTTCCGGAGACACTCTCAGAACAAGGCATCTGGACTACAACACGCGGGACAGTGTCGCCGTATTCGACAACGGCGGCGCGATGAAGGACAAGGACGGCCAGCTCATAGAGAGTGTCAGAGGAACTTATGATTCCCGGATGAAGACATTCACGTTCGAAAAGGACGTGAATATGTTTACGGATTCCATTTTCATCAGGTCCAGACGCATAGAATACAGGACAGACCTGGACAAGGCTTTTTTTGATGACGGTGTGGACGCCTGGAAGGATGACAATATGCTTTCCTCGCGGGGAGGATGGTATGACAAGGGGACGGAAACCTTCTTGTTCGATGACGGGGCTCATATCCTGACGGAGGTTCAGGAAGGGTGGTCCGACAGCCTCTATTATTATCGGGATCGCAAGGAAGTGGAGATGCTCGGCAATGCCCAGTTGACAGATACCACGAGAAATTCATCTGCCGTAGCCGGCAGGATAGTTTACGTCGATTCCCTGTCGACGATAGACCTTTTCGACGAGGCGGCCGTTGTGACCGTGGCGGAGAACGCCAAAGATACGCTCGGTATTCCCGACACTATATATATGGGTGCGGATCACATACGCCTGTTTTCCGTGAGGAAGTGCGACATCGACAGCGCTTTCGTGTCAGCTTCCGCTGAAAGATGCGGTACTATGGAAGTTGATGCCATCGCGGAATATCGTTCCCAGTCTGCCCGGAAAGCCGCTGAGGCGGCTGAAAAGGCAAAAAAGGAACAAATGGAAAGGGAAGGTGCCATTCCTGTTTCCGGAGGTCCGCTGTCTCTCCGTGATACCGTCGTTTCCAACGATTCGCTGTCTCTCCGTGATTCTCTCTTTGTCGGTGATTCGCTATCCCTCCGTGACTCTCTTGCCGTCGGGGATTCGCTGACACTGCCTCCGGACACTTCCGCCGTGCATATGGTAGAGGCGCAGGGCCGCGTGCGGGTACTGAAAAAAGATATCCAGATTCGCTGCGATTCGCTTCTCTATTCCGACTTCGATTCTCTGGCGAGGCTGTATCTCTCTCCTGTCGTATGGAACGAAATCAACCGCCAGTACGTCGCTGACAGCATCTATGTCTCTGCCCGTGGTTCCAGACCGGGCAAGGCTTTCCTGATGTCGGATGCATTCATTATGATTCAGGAAGATTCCGTCCATTATGACCAGATAAAGAGCACGGAAATGATGGCTCATTTCGACAGTACTTCCGCTCTCAGCCGTTTCGATGCCCTCGGTGAGGTAAATGCCTTGTTCTACATCTCTGAAAAAGGGGAAATATCAATGGCCAACAAAGTGGAGACCCGTCTGCTCTCCGCCAATTTCTCCGATGGGGAGATGGAGGACGTGTACTATTATGATTCTCCGAAAAACGATGCCTATCCGCTTGTCCAGCTGCCGTCTGAATTCAGGCAGATGAAAGGTTTCTCCTGGGATCCGGATTCACGACCGTCCAAAAAGGAAGATATAACTCTCTGTGTGCTGCGTCAGTCGGAGCGTCAGGCATATCTGGCCCGTCCGGGTGCCTCATTCCCCCATGCAGACAAGTATTTCCCGGGATATATCGACACCGTGCGGCTCGCAATCGCGCGCAATGCCGCCCTGTCCTCCGTCCCATCGGCTGAGGAAGCCCGGGACAAGACCGTTTCTCCGGGCAAGGAGGATTCTCTCGCCGTATCCCCTGCCGCCGATACTCTTGCCGGTGTCGTGAATGCGGCTGATTCGGTCTCCGCAACAGTGGATACGGTCGCTGCCGCCGATACACTCCTGACAAAGGCCAATAAATTGAGCGCCAGGGAGAAACGTAGGCAGGAAAGAGAAGCCCGCTGGGAAGAAAAGGACCGCAGGGACGAGGAAAAGGCGGCTGCCAAAAAGGCCCGTAAGGATGAAATGAGGAGGCAGCAGGCATTGAAGTTCCTGAAGAAAGAAGAGGAGAGGAAAGCCCGCGAAGAAAAGTTGATAGAGAAATATATGGAAAGATATCAGAAGAGATATGAAAGAAAACAAACCCGTCAGTCTGCCGGAAAACGCTCATCGGGAACTCAAATCCGGAGAGACGTACCGTCCCGTGTTGAGTCCGGAGAGCCGGCCTCTTGAAGTGACTCCGTATTCGGTGTCTATGGGCATCGTGATGACCGTGATATTCTCGGCGGCCGCCGCGTATCTCGGGCTGAAGGTCGGGCAGGTATTCGAAGCGGCCATACCCATTGCCATCATAGCGGTGGGGATGACAGGCGCATTGGGGAAAAAGAACGGGCTCGGGCAGAACGTCATCATCCAGTCCGTAGGTTCCTGCTCAGGTGTTATCGTGGCCGGGTCTATTTTTACTCTTCCCGCCATCTACATACTCGGACTCGACGTCAGTTTCCCCCGTATGATTCTTTCTTCGATGCTCGGAGGTTTTCTTGGAATCCTTTTCCTGATACCCTTCAGAAAATATTTCGTCAAGGAGATGCACGGGAAATATCCTTTCCCGGAAGCCACGGCTACCACGCAGGTGCTTATCAGTGGAGAAAGCGGAGGCCAAGGTGCGAAGACCCTGCTTGTCAGCGGGATAATCGGAGGTTTGTACGATTTCATCGTAGCGACTTTCGGTGTCTGGAGCGAGACTCTCGGCACGACCGTGATGCATTGGGGGCAGGTTGTTGCGGACAAGGCCAAAGTCGTATTGAAACTCAACACGGGTGCCGCAGTACTCGGTCTCGGATACATAGTGGGACTGAAATATTCCTTCATAATCTGCTGTGGCAGCCTGCTGGTGTGGCTGGTGATAATCCCGCTGATGAACCTCATCTGGGGAGGTCAGGTTATCGACCTTATGGGGACCGGACAGGTTCAGACCATTTCTGAAATGAGTCCTGACGGGATATTCCGCGAATACGCCCGTCATATCGGCATAGGAGGGATAGCAACGGCGGGCATAATAGGGATTGTCAAGTCGGCCTCCGTCATCAAATCCGCCGTGGGCCTTGCCGCGAGTGAGTTCCGCAAGGTTCCTTCGGCCGATACGGCCGTCGCGGACAGGTGCCAGCAGGATCTTCCGATGAAAAAAGTGGTGACGGGAATAGCCCTGACCCTTATTGCCGTGTTTGCGTTTTTCGCTTTCGGAGGTGTCGTGAACAATGTATGGCAGGCGCTTGCGGGACTTCTGATAGTCGCCGTCATATCGTTCCTCTTCACCACGGTTGCGGCCAATGCCATCGCCATAGTAGGGAGCAATCCGGTCAGCGGAATGACGATAATGACCCTGATTGTCACGGCTCTCGTGCTTGTGTCTGTCGGGTTGAAAGGTGATGGAGGAATGGTGGCCGCGATGCTTATAGGAGGGGTTGTCTGCACGGCACTTTCAATGGCCGGTGGTTTCATCACGGATTTGAAAATAGGATATTGGGTAGGAACCACACCGGCCCGTCAGGAAACATGGAAGTTTGTCGGCACGGCAGTCGCCGCCGCTACGGTCAGCGGAGTGATGCTGGTACTTAACAAGACATACGGATTCACCGGTGACGGTGCTCTCGTGGCTCCTCAGGCGAATGCTATGGCCGCGGTCATCCAGCCTATGATGAACGGAGGGAGTGCACCGTGGCTGTTATACGGTGTCGGGGCCGCCATCGCGCTGGTTCTCAATTTCTGCAAGGTGCCCGCATTGGCGTTCTGCCTGGGTATGTTCATACCTCTTGACCTGAACCTCCCGCTGCTTGTCGGCGGAGCGGTTGCCTGGTTCGTGGGTTCCCGTTCGAATGATGCCGCGGTCAACGCCTCCCGTTCGGAGAAGGGTACGCTCATCGCCAGCGGATTTATTGCCGGAGGAGCACTTATGGGAGTGGTCAGCGCCATACTCAAATTCGCCGGTGTTGACCTGTGGCTGGGTTCGTGGAACGCTTCCTGCGGAGAAGCGGTGGCCATAATACCTTTCGCCGCCCTTATCGTCTATATGATTGTAGCTTCCAAAAACAGAAAATGATATGGAAAATATTCTTGACAGATTTCTCAGATACGTCTCGGTGGACACGCAGTCCGATGAATCATCCGCTTCCCAGCCCTCTACGGCGAGACAGTTCGACCTCCTGCGTATGCTTTGCGCAGAATTGAAGGATATGGGCGTGGATGCCCGGCTCGACGGCAACGGCTACGTGATGGCTTCCATCCCGTCAAATATTGATACAAAGGTTCCCAAAATAGGGTTCATAGCTCACGTGGACACTTCTCCCGATGCACCGGGTTCTTCCGTGAAGCCACAGATAATCAAAAGATACGACGGTGCTCCCATAGCTTTGCAGGGTGTCCCCGGACTGTTTCTGGACCCTGCCGAATTTCCCGAACTCCTTTCCCACAGGGGCGAGACTCTGATAACCACCGACGGCACCACCCTTCTTGGTGCAGATGACAAGGCAGGTGTGGCAGAGATAATGGACGCTGTCCAGTACGTGATGTCCCATCCCGGTTTCCGGCATGGGGAGATACGTGTCGCCTTCACCCCTGACGAAGAAATAGGCAGAGGAGTCGCCGCCTTCGATGTGGCCGCTTTCGATGCGGACTACGCCTACACTATGGACGGCGGTGAAGTAGGTGAACTCGAATTCGAAAATTTCAATGCAGCCGCCGCCACGGTGCATATTCAGGGGCGCAACGTCCATCCAGGCTACGCAAAAGGAAAGATGAAGAACGCCATCCGCATAGGGATGGAATTCGATTCGCTGCTTCCTGCGGACCAGAAACCCGAGACTACCGAAGGTTATGAAGGTTTCTTTCACATAACAGGATTCGAAGGCACTGTGGAAGAAGCGGAGTTCTCATACATAATAAGAGATCATTCGATGGAACTTTACGAGCGGAAGAAGGATATGATGGTTGCCTGCGCCGATGAAATCAACAGCCGTTACGGCGATGGGACCGCCAGAGTGGAAATGCGTCATCAGTATTACAATATGCGGAAACAGGTGGAGCCTCATTACCATATAGTGGAGAAGGCGGTCAAGGCGATGGAAATGGAGGGGATAAAACCGAAGATTCAGCCCATCCGCGGAGGTACTGACGGAGCCAACCTGTCCTTTATGGGACTGCCGTGTCCGAACATTTTTGCCGGGGGACTCAATTTCCACGGGAAGATGGAATTCGTCCCTCTGGAAAGTATGGAGAAGGCGTCCGCGGTCATACGCAACATCATAAGTCTTTATGCAGATTAACCATATAAAATAATAACATTATGAACAGAAGAGAATTTATAGGCAAGGCTGCCGTATTGGGAGCCGGCATAACCTTCAGCCCTTACATAGTCAGGGCTGCGGGAAAGAGCGTAAGCCCGTCGGACCGCATCAGAGTAGGACTGATAGGCTGCAATGGAATGGGCTTCTCCGATCTTGAGGCATTTCTGGGCAATCCCGAGGTGGAATGCGTGGCTCTCTGCGACGTGGATGCTTCCGTTCTTGAAAGAAGGGCCGCCGATACCGCGAGAATTCAGGGGAAAAAGGTGAAACGTCTGTACAAGGATTGGCGAGACCTTATCGACAACAAGGATATAGACGTTGTCATAGTGGGTACTCCGGATCACTGGCACTGTCTCCAGACCGTCGCTGCCTGTCAGGCGGGAAAGGATGTCTATTGTGAAAAGCCTCTGGGCAACAGCATTGTGGAATGTGACCTTATGGTCAAGGCCGCGCGCAAGTACAACCGTGTCGTCCAGGTCGGGCAGTGGCAGAGAAGCGATCCCCACTGGCAGGATGCGGTGGATTTCGTGCGCAGCGGCAGACTCGGCAAAATCCGTACGGTCAGGGTGTTCTCCTATCAAGGCTGGTGTCCCTCTATTCCGGTGAAGCCGGACTGCCCCGTCCCGGAGGGAGTGGATTATGATATGTGGCTTGGACCTGCTCCGAAGCGTCCTTTTAATCCCAACAGGTTCCATTTCACTTTCCGATGGTTCTGGGACTATGCAGGAGGGCTTATGACGGACTGGGGAGTTCATCTTCTGGACTATGCCCTCTACGGTATGGATGTCACCGACCCCAAGTCTGTAATGGCTTCGGGTGGCAAGTACGGCTATCCTGACGATGCCTGCGAGACACCGGACACCCTTCAGACCATATACGATTTCGGAGATTTCACCGTGCTCTGGGACCACGCCATAGGTATCAACGACGGCGCTTACGGGCGTCAGCACGGAGTGGCTTTCGTGGGTGAGAACGGAACCCTCGTTGTTGATCGCGGAGGCTGGGAGGTGATACCCGAAGAGGTCAGCGGAGTACAAAGGATGGAAGCCGTTCCTTTCAAGGCACAATATGGCATCGGGGGACTCAACCTTCACGTGAAGAACCACCTGGAATGTATAAAGTCACGCAATTTCAATTGCAATGCCAGCATAGAAATAGGTGCGCACATCGCAAAGTTCTCCCAACTCGGCAACATAGCTTACCGCACCGGGAAGAAACTCTATTGGGACGGCTCGGGCTTCAATGACGCTGAAGCGGACTCCTATCTCTGCAAGACCTACAGAGACCCGTGGAAACTACCTGAATTATAAATGATTGATATCAATATGAAAAAGTTTGTCTTTATTGCGGCATCCGTTTTTTCCGGTGCCATGTGTTTGGCTCAAAGTTCCATTCCTTCCGATTACCGTGATGACAGGACCGAAGGTATGTCTCCCCAAATGTCCGAATTCTATGCACCGCAGCCTGCCAAGGTAACACCGGGAGCGCAGGCTGAAGCGGGAGCGCCTTCGGACGCCATCGTTCTGTTCGACGGGAGCAATCTTGACAGATGGTGCTCCGGCAATGACGGGGTCCCTGCGGGATGGAGCGTGAACGGAGACGGCACGATGACCGTCGTGAAAGAGGCGGGCGACATAAGAACCCGGGACGAGTTCGGAGATTTCCAGCTTCACATCGAATGGCGTGTACCGGCCTGCATACACGGTGAAGGACAGGCCCGCGGCAACAGCGGAGTGTTCCTGCAGGGGCGATATGAGGTGCAGGTGCTCGACAATTATGAGAACTCCACCTACGTCAACGGTATGGCCGGGAGTATCTACAAGCAGTCTGTGCCTCTGGTCAATCCCTGCCGCAAGCCCGGTGAGTGGAACGTATATGACATCATATACACGGCTCCCACTTTCAAGGAGGATGGCACTTTCCGCACCCATCCTTTCGTCACGGTGATATTCAACGGGGTGCTTGTGCAGAACCATACGATGGTGCTCGGAACAACGGAATATATAGGTTTCCCGACTTTCGGCGCCCACGGCAAAGGTCCCGTAACGCTTCAGAGCCACGGAGACCCCAGCGAACCAATCAGTTTCAAGAATATCTGGATACGCAATCTGTAGCAGATTTCTGAAAAATATTCCAAAAAGATTTGGAGGTATTGAAAAAGTGTGTATCTTTGCAGCCCGTTTTGAAAAACGGCACGGTTCATTGACAATATTGAGAGAGATAACGAGGTAAAGAAAGAAGCAAATT
>JAKSKB010000035.1 GCA_024401975.1 Bacteroidales bacterium
ATTTTCACCATATTCCGTCCATTTCCGACAGAATCGCATCAAATGCGATTGAATGGGATGAAAAAGAAGGCGGCAGCGGAGCCCGAAGCAGTCTTTCACGGCTGGCAGAATGCCAGACGGGAATGTCTGCCGGGCGGAACTCGATGAAGTGGAAGTCGGAGCCACGCGAAGTGTGGCGGAGGCTGGAACCAAGCCTTCTGAACGGAGCTTTAGCGGAGTGAAGAGGGGCTTGACCGCTTTATTAAGGCTCTCAAAAAGATAAAAAAAATACCGCATTTACGGTAATGCGGCCAACCAGGTCCTTCGTTCTTCGAGCGATGACAATGCAAATATATAAATAATTTTTACTCTTTGATCCTATTGATGTATTTTTTTTGATAGTAGGGTTGATTGTCGCCATCGACGCAAAAGCCTGTAATGAGATCAAAATCGGGGTCGATATGTTCCAGAATGACGATATATTGTTTGCCTCTGTACCAGAAGTATTCACGCACTTTCCCATCTTCTTCAAGATACTTGAACCGTGTGATACGTTTATCTGCCTGATTTTCAATAATGGGTCTTATCCAGTGGATTCTGTTTGCACGTTCCTCTCTGAAATCCCGCACTTTAGCTGCCGTCTTCCAATTTGACGCTTTTATTGTTCGCGTAATGACGTGAACAAATTTCTCCTTGAATGTTTCATACCATTCAGGCAGGTTATCTTTGCAACTATTCGAGTATCTGTATGGTTTGACATTGATTCTCTCGCCATCAAGAAACACTCCATCGGTAAAGAAATCCCGGCAGAAAATATCGTGCAAGGCTTTGACCTTTTCTTCATCACCAACCTGAACCCCGTCCTTGTAGTATGGTTCAAGCGAACTCAACACATCTGTCATTTCTTTCTTGGCTGGTGGTTAAGAATATTGAATTTCTTTTCAAACGGAGGGGTTCCTTCATTGAGCGTATATCCCGATTTCGACTCAAGATAATCAAGAACCGCTTTCTTCGCACAGCTTGCATCCGGCTGCTGGTCAAGCCCTCTGCTCTTGTACGTGACTGCACCAATGAACAAATCCGTCATTTGGATAAATTGGGATTCGTGCGACCTGATGTGCTGAAAATGAGAGAACGGCGAATTTCCGTAGAATTTGTTTTCAAAGACCTGATTGATTTTATCAAGTTTACTGCGGCCTTTGGTATCCTTTATGTCAAGAAAAACTTTATACGACACTTCATTGTTGTTATAATCGTATGAATACGGATTATACAACAAATGATATATCAACTTATAGTAGAAGTTGTCGTGGTCCCCGTTATTGAAAGATTGGTTATCAAGACGGTCCTTGTATGTTACCAATACGCAACGGAATTCCATTTCTGAAGTGAAGAAAAAATCAATCAGCTCCCTATACATCTGAACGTGTGTGGAACTGACCGTGTTCCATTTGATTTCGTGGAGGATGTCGTATTTCTTCTTTATGGCTTTCAACTGTCCTTTGTACTCCTGAATCTTGCCTGAAGGCACCCTCACGGCACCAACACACATCACAGGAGAATGGTCGTGTTCCAGATGGCAACTCTCGTCTATGTAAAAGCAATATTCATTCATAAGCCGTCAAAGCAAGTATCAATAAACAAATATACTTATTTTATGGGACTAACCAATAATCTCGCTAACTTTGATGTCAAGAGCGAACTTGAAATCATCAATGGAAGTGACCAACCTGCTCAACATCTGCACTCGCGTTCTTTTGCACAACCAACCGGTAAAATTTGCACAACCAAGAGGCAGAAAAAAACGGGTTCGTTTTTCAATTTCAGAAAATTTGGTTGTGCAAGCGTTGTGCAAGTGGCAAAAAGAAAGAGTTAACTCATTACGGTCTAATAAGTTAACTCTCTAAAACGTGCGGGTGAAGGGACTCGAACCCATACGCGCGAGGCACCAGATCCTAAGTCTGGCTTGGCTACCAATTACAACACACCCGCCTTGGGACTTGACAAAGATAGCAAGTTTTTGTTATATTAGCATAATGCCAATCAAAGGATGCAGATGAAAATAACAGTACTGACAGGGGCCGGCGTGAGCGCGGAAAGCGGACTGGCCACATATCGCGACAACAATGGGCTCTGGGACAATTATGACCCGATGGAGGTAGCTTCGATAGAGGGATGGTACCGCAACAGGAAGCTGGTGCTCGACTTCTACAATATGGAGAGGAGGAATCTGGCTAAGGCCGAGCCTAATGCCGCTCATATCGCCATCGCGGAGTTGGAAAGGAAGGCGGATGTGACCGTGATCACGCAGAACGTGGACAATCTTCACGAAAGGGCCGGCTCGAGCAAGGTCATCCATCTGCACGGGGAAGCCACCAAAGTGCGCCCCGAACACGGCGTATATGACGATACGGGCTCGGAAAAGGAAGTTACCGACATAGGTTACGGAGAACTCAACCTTGGAGACAAATCGCCGAAGGGCATACAACTCAGGCCTCACATCGTATTCTTCGGTGAAGCCGTACCGAAACTCACGGAAGCTGTCGAAGCCGTGCAAGAAGCGGACATAGTGCTGATAGTCGGCACTTCCATGCAGGTCTATCCTGCAGCAAGTCTCTACAGATATGCCGGACACGGGGTGAAGATATATGTAATCGACCCCGCCGACGTTCCCCTGCAGGGAGACAATATGGTGCACATCCGGGAAAATGCCACCAAAGGCATGTGCACTTTCCTCTCAATGACGGGACTGGCGGACTGAATGCGGTGGCTCAGAGTCCTGCAATGATTTCGTCTATTTCACTCTCAAGGAGTGCCGCTTCCTCATCCGCCTCGGATTTTATCAACTCAAGGTCGAGACGTTGCATATCTCCCGCATCCAAAACGCTTCCCTCCTCCCGGTAAGCGTACTCGCTCTTCCGGCGGATAAGTCCCTTTCCGCTTCTCCTGTTCTCCTCCAACGCCGCACCCACACCCTTTCTGAAGATATTTTTTATGGAAGTGACGAGATTGACGTGCATATCGTCAATCTGCTCATCAAAGAGCGGAAGTACGGTCGAAGTGTACTGCGGTTTTTCCAGACGGTACTTGACCTCCTTGAACGAGTCGCCGTACAATTTAACTCCCAGTTTGAATGGTAGCGGGGACTTTATTACGGACACGTGGTACGCATAATTCTCCTGCAAAGTCTGCGAACCGGTCAGAGCCAGAGTATACCTGTCAATCCCGAGAATGAACGGGAACACCTCCAGCTGATTATCCGTAATCAGTGCCTTTATGGACATATCCTCTATGTGCCCGCGATCCCTGTCCTTGAACATAAGAGTGCGGGCGAGTTTCTTAAGCGGGCCGTAATCATCAATATAGAGATCCTTGCCTTCTATGTAGGCCGTACCGTTGATAGACGGAAGGACGAGGTTCATCGTCGTGTCTATCCGGCAGGTGGATGCCAGCTCGAAATTAAGATTTCCCTTGAAATTCGAAAGTACGGGAACCGTTTCCCCCACTTTCGGGACAAGTTCAATCACCTTGTCTGCCGTTATGTTTTTCAGGGCCACGTTGAAACCCAGATTGATATCATCCTTGGAAATAGTGGAATAAAAGGCGTTCAGACTTGCGCTTCCCATCTCGGACACGGCCGACAGATTGGAAATCTGGAGACACCTCTCCTTCATAACCGCATATGCGCAGATGGAATCGAACTCGCTCCCGGCAAAGCGTAGTTTAGCAGCGGATATGTCGATAGAGGCATTCAGGTTGCCAGGTATCACGATGAGAGGATACGAGCGCCCGGAAGAATCCGCATTGTCCTCCAGCGAGGAAGCATACGATTCCACGTCTGCGGCTTCTGTCTCAAGGCGGTCCTGCGCACTGTCGAACGAGGATACGTCCATCTCCTGCATCTTCTTGTCCGAAGATGCCTGAAGGGCTGACATTATCTCATTGAGATCGACATATCCGGATTTGAGGTTCACATCGAGATCATACTTTCCCCACCCTTTTCCCGTGGTAAGTTTGCGTATTCCCTTCAAGGTGGCGGACACCGAAAGGTCAGAATTGCCGGAGACTATGGTGAAGTTGTTGACACGCGCATGACTGACATTGAAATCCACGTCAATGGCACTGAGGCGGTTTCTTAGAGGAAACGCCGGAGTAACGAGCATCCCGTGACGGATTTTCAGCCGTCCGGACGGCTGCCATGTGGAAAACATCTTCTGCAGGGATTCTCCGAGAGAGAAATTGATGTCAGCGGCACGGAAAGACTCTTCCCGGAGATAGTCAGGTAACCCGAGCGAATCAGCGGCATTGCGGGAATGGTTCCACCTCTGTGACCGGGCACTGCGACCGGGTTTCCCCGTCTGCGCTGACTGCCTTTGTCCCCCGAACCGCCCCGGTATCGTCTTTCTTGCTTCCGCGCCTATCTCAATGCCGGACAGAGACATCCTCTCCTTCGGGCTGAAATACAAGGCGCGTTCGAAACTGCTCTGCAGACTTATTTCCGGCACCGTCACGTCTCCGCTCCGGACAGGCTTGACAATAAGATTGGCGAACGTGCCAGCGAATGCCAGAAGCAGGGAGTCCGAGCCCCGCATCGCGATCAGGTCAGCTTTGACAAGAGCACTCAAAGGAGGTATGACTTTGGCGTCACTGATGGAGGATGACGCATCCTGAGCCATCAGTTGAAGATTCTTCGCCTTTATATACTGACTTCCGGCAAACACTCCCGCACTGTCCGTAACGAATCTGAACGCCAATGCATTGGAGCCCTCCTGCACAAGGCTCTTCATTGTCCTCAACTCGAGGGAAGGACTGTCGAGATGCGCGGAAAGCCGTTGGGATGGCATATTGAAATCAAGCATATCCCCCTTCAGCATCGCGTTGAAATCGGCATTGACTATTCCGGCCTCAGTCATTTGGTCACGGGTTACATTGTTGGCTGACAGCTTGAAATCGAACGACCCTTCAGCCAAGAACCTGTCATTTTCAGGCAGAATCAACGTCATCAGAGAGGCAAGATTGAGTTTTGAATCCAAATCCGCGCTCACGGACAGCCCCTCTCCCAGCAAATCGGAGACTTTTCCGCTTGCGTGGACATCAGCGCCGGAACCGGTCAGACAAAGGTCATACAGAGTGAGGTTTATCGTCCCGTTCTCAAGTATTTCCCCCGAGAGGGAGAGGTCCATCTTCCCGTCCTCCACGAATCCCCTGTATGAAAAATGCGAGGTGGGGATGACCACGTCGGCCGTCAGATGCGGCCATTCACCAGTCTCCTTGTCGTATTTCCCCTTTCCGGACATACCGAGCGAAACCGTGAAGTCCGTTGAGATTCTTCTCGCTTTCTCGTCGAACAGAGTGCCGTATTTTTCTATAAGTTCCCCTGCCGGGAAATTCGGCATATTGGCGGATGCGTCAATCTCCACGGCACCGCCATTCATCCCTACAGTGGCATCAGCCTCGACCGGAATACCGAGAATGTCGGCTTTCAGATCGCTGACGGAGAAGACCGTGCCACGCGAATCGCTTCTGTATGAAAGAGATGTCTGTAGATTTACAGGAGAATCGAAATCTTTTCCCTCCAGATTGGCGGACAGAGACGATTGCAGGACGAGATCCATCAGCCTGCCGTTCTTTTCCACGCTTATGCGCGGGATATCCAGAGCGGCGCCAAGAGACATCGGGCGGGAACGGAATACGACTCTGGTACTGTCATCCCCGATCCGGAGATGCTTTATGAAAATGTCCGGAAACGTCGATGTCTTTTCCTCCTCATCCTTCGGCGAAGTGCGGAATACGTTCCAGTTAGCCGTGCTGTCATCGAATGCTTCGGCGTACAGTCTCAATCCGTGGACGTCTGCGTGGGACACATATATCCTGCCGTGCATCAGTTCGAGAATGTTGATGCCCGCTTTCAGCGAACTGACGCGCGCGAGGGTGTCGCTCTCATCCCCCCGACCTCCTCCGGAGAACGGGACATCCCCATCCCCGAATGATTCGAAACGGTCGTGCGGGTAGGTCACACTGAGATTCTCTACAGACAACGTGACCTTGGGGATGTGGAGCAGAGTGGCACTCAACCGGTCATAACTGACATCAGCATCCACAAATCCGGCAATGTAAGGTGCCAGAATGCGTCCCGCGGCACCGCTGCGGAGCATTATGCCTACAACCGAGAACAGCAGGACGGGCAACCCTACCAAAACCGCGAGCACAACGGCAATCGCTTTTTTACCTCTTGAAGAAATCATTTCCCTTGTCGTCGACAAGAATGAACGCCGGGAAATCCACCACCTCTATCTTCCAGATGGCTTCCATCCCGAGTTCAGGATATTCCACACACTCTATGCTGCGGATGTTGTTCTGCGCCAGAATGGCAGCGGGACCGCCTATACTACCCAGATAGAATCCGCCGTGTTTTTTGCAGGCGTCAGTCACCTGCTGGGTCCTGTTGCCTTTGGCCAGCATTATGAGAGAGCCGCCGCGCTCCTGGAATTCATCTACATACGGGTCCATCCTGTTGGCTGTAGTCGGGCCCATTGAGCCGCAGGCCATTCCTGCAGGAGTCTTCGCGGGACCGGCATAATAGATGGGGTGATCCTTGATATACTGCGGAAGGTCCTCACCGGCATCGAGGCGGGCCTTGAGCTTGGCGTGAGCTATGTCGCGGCCGACTATGATGGTACCGTTGAGACTCAGACGCGTGCTGACGGGATACTTGCTGAGCTGCGCGCACACCTCCTTCATCGGACGGTTCAGGTCCACTTTGACAACGTCACCTTCTCCGGCCTCACGCAATTCTTCGGGAATCAGTTCGTACGGCTTGTCATCCATCTTCTCTATCCACACGCCCGCGGAATTTATCTTCGCCTTTATATTCCTGTCGGCAGAGCAGCTTACACCCAGTCCTATCGGACAACTCGCGCCATGACGCGGCAGGCGTATCACACGCACGTCGTGAGCCATATACTTACCTCCAAACTGTGCTCCCAGTCCGATTTTCCAGGCCTCTTCGAGCAGTTGGGCCTCCAGCTCCACGTCACGGAACGCACGGCCCGTCTCATCCCCCGAAACGGGGAGAGAATCGTAATAATGGGTACTGGCGAGTTTGACAGTCAGAAGGTTCTTTTCAGCGGAAGTGCCTCCTATCACGAAAGCGATATGATAAGGGGGGCAGGCCGCCGTGCCCAGACTCTTCATCTTTTCCACGAGGAAAGGTATGAGAGTGTCCGGATTCTGTATGCGCGCCTTGGTCTCCTGATAGAGATACGACTTGTTGGCGGAGCCGCCACCTTTTGTAACGCAGAGGAAACGGTATTCGTCCCCTTCTTCCGCATCTATGTCAATCTGGGCCGGGAGGTTGCACCTGGTATTGACCTCACGGTACATATCGAGAGGGGCATTCTGGCTATAACGCAGATTCTCCTCCGTATATGTCTTGAACACTCCCAGACTGAGCGCTTCCTTGTCATCGAATCCTGTCCATACCTGCTGTCCCTTTTCACCGTGTATGATGGCGGTGCCTGTGTCCTGGCAGAGCGGAAGCTTCCCCTTCGCGGCGATTTCCGCATTGCGAAGGAAAGTAAGAGCCACATACTTGTCATTGTCACTGGCTTGAGGGTCCTTCAATATGGCCGCCACCTGCTCGTTGTGTGAACGGCGAAGCAGGAAACTCACGTCACGAAAAGCCGTATTTGCCATAAGCGTAAGGGCTTCCCTGCTCACTTTCAAGACTTTATTGCCCTCGAAAGAGGATGTCTCCACAAGTTTTTCCGACCCCGGAATCTTGTAATACTCTGTCGTGTCTTCGCCGAGCTGGAACATCGGCGCGTACTTGAACTCTGCCATAATATCAGTTTTCCATTAAGAATCTTCTCATAAATTCATTGAGATCTCCGTCCAGAACCCCCTGTGTGTCGGCGGTCTCGCATCCGGTGCGGAGGTCCTTCACCATCTTGTACGGATGAAGAACATAACTGCGTATCTGCGACCCCCATTCTATTTTCCTCTTTTGTCCCTCGAGTTCCGACTGCTTCTCCTGACGTTTCTTCAACTCCAAATCATAGAGACGGGACTTCAGTATGCGGAGAGCATTCTCCTTGTTGCCTATTTGCGTACGCCCTTCGGTATTCTCCACCACGATACCCGTCGGAATATGCCTTACGCGAACTCCGGTCTCCACTTTGTTGACATTCTGTCCACCGTGACCGCCAGAACGGAAGGTATCCCATTCAAGGTCGGAGTCCTTGATTTCGATGGTGATGGTGTCATCCACCAGAGGATATACAAAAACGCTGCTGAAGGTCGTCTGACGCTTGCCCTGCGCATTGAACGGGGATATTCTCACCAGACGGTGGACACCGGACTCGGCCTTGAGGTATCCGTAGGCAAAATCGCCCTCGAACTCTACCGTAGTAGATTTTATGCCCGCCTCATCGCCTTCCACCAGTTCCGTGGTCGTCATCTTGTAGCCGTTCCTCTCACCCCAGCGTATGTACATACGCATCAGCATAGCGGACCAGTCATTGGCTTCGGTGCCGCCCGCACCGGAATTGATGGTCAGCACGGCTCCGAGAGAATCTCCTTCGCCGCCAAGCATATTCTTCAATTCGAGGTCTTCCACAAGTGCCTGCGCGGATGCATACGCATCGTCCAGTTCTTGCGAATCGGGCGCCAGTTCCATAAGGACGTCGAGATCCTCGACGGATTCGGAGGCCTTACCGAAGGCCGTGACCCAGGACTTAACCCCGCTCAAACTTTTCAGAAAAGCTTCGGCCGCTTTCGGGTCATTCCAGAAATCGGGGGCCTGACTCTTCAGTTCCCTTTCAGCCACATCAGCCTTCTTCGACTCTATGTCGAGACAACGCTCCAGCGTTGCAACGCGCTCCTTCAAATCCTTTATCTGCTCCTGTGTAATCATAACCTACAAATTTAACAAAATTTGTATGAAAACGCTATATTTGTCGCACTATGGCGACAATAGGCGTATTCGATTCCGGTGTGGGAGGACTTTCAGTCCTAAGGGAGTTGATGAAAGTCCTTCCAAAGGAGAGATTCATTTACTTTTCCGACAATGCGTATTGCCCCTACGGAAACAGGGAGCCGTCTTTCATCATCGACAGAGCGAGGGCTGTAAGCGAATCGCTTCTGCACGACGGAGCGGACGTCATCGTCGTGGCCTGCAACACCGCGACCGCAGCGGCGACAGCGGCGCTGCGCAACGAATATTCATCCCCTTGCGAAAGGGTGAAGGAACTGACCGGCGGGAGGAAGGACCGGGTGAGTTTCGTCGGGATGGAACCGGCCGTCAAACCGGCCGCCCTCGGCACAAAATCAGGAGTCATAGGAGTGCTTGCCACGGCGGGCACTCTGACCGGTTCGAAATATCTGGACATGAAGAGCCATTACGTGGACGACGTGAAGATAGTCGAACACGTCGGGAAGGGCTTCGTGGAACTTGTGGAAAAAGGCGAACTCGATGGGGAGAGGTGCGAAAGAGTGGTACGCGGAAGCGTGGAACCCATACTTGAGGCCGGTGCTGACACAATAGTGCTCGGATGCACCCACTACCCCTTCCTTGCGGAGGTCATTTCCCGCATCGCCGGTCCGGATGTCAAAATCATAGACCCGGCTCCTGCGGTAGCCCGCCGTCTCTGCAACGTGATAAAGGAAGAAAGCATACTCACGGGCGGAGGCGAAGGAAAGGTCACGCTGAAGTCGTCAGGTCCGGACGATGCGCTCAAACGCACTTTCGCATTGATTTTCTAGTAGATGTGATAGACCTCGGCGAGACGTCTGAACTCGTCTTCATCCTTGCGCCAGTACGCCTCTATATCGGCCACTCTCATCGTCGCTCCGAATTTTGAAGAGATGAAGTCCGTCCCGGTGACCTTGTTGAACATTGCCAGCCGTTCACCGGATTCCTTGAAAGGATTGCGCCCGTACAGTTCATTCACGGCCTGCATCACGTAGAACTGCGTGAGAGATATTTCTGCGGCTTCGTAATCCGTGAAAAAGTACTGCACCCCGTGAATCAACTTGCCGGAGAGTCTTCCGGAAAGAGGCTTGAAATGTATGGTGCGCCAGGCCACTCCCTTGAGGCAATAACTGTCCAGACGCGCTTTCAGTGCCTCGGCGTCAATCCATTCTTCAGCAAACAGCCCGAACGGGAGAGTGTATCCTATGCCTATATTGAGGTAATTGTACATTTCCCCGCACAACCCCGCAGCAGGATAACACACTGCAGATTCAGATGTAGGAATGTTTGGAGAAGGAAGCACCCACGGCAGACCGGTATCGGCAAAAAGCATATTCCTGCGCCAACCTTTCATAGGGACGACCGTAAGCTTGCATTTGACGTGTTCCAGATTGCCTTTTTGACCTCTGTTGAGCCCCTCCTCGTTTATGAGAGTGGCCAGTTCGCCGACAGTCAGCCCGTATATATAGGGGATGCGGTACTGTCCTACGAACGAGTGGAAACCACCTGCGACGTACGAGCCTTCAATCTTGTTGCCACCGAGCGGATTGGGGCGGTCCAGCACTATGACTTCCACGCCTTTTGCCGCGCAGGCACGCATCATCAAGCCGAGAGAACTGATAAAAGTGTACGAACGCGTGCCGACATCCTGTATGTCATAGACCACTGCATCCAGCCCTTCAAGCATTTCGGAGGTAGGTTCACGATATCTCCCGTACAAGGAATAGACTTGAAGACCTGTAGCCGGGTCCTTGAAGTCCTGCGTCTCCTCACCCGCCCACGCATCCCCACGCACACCGTGTTCGGGACCGAAGAGACGGACGAGAGTGACTCCGGGAGCGGCTTTCAGTATATCGATGGTGGAACGCAATTCCCGATCCACCCCGCTTGGATTGGTCAAAAGTCCTACCCGCTTACCCTGAAGGCAGTCGAATCCGTTTTCCCGAAGCACCTCTATGCCCGGTTTTACCTGCGCGCCGAGAGTCGTGACTGTCAGAAGCGGCAACAGGAGTACAACAATATATTTCTTAATTTTCATAGGTCTGTCTCTTCTTGCCAAACGAGGGGTTCACATTATTACGGACGGCCATAGTCATAGCGACGGTCGCCAGACAGCAGACCATCACCACGACGAAGAAGCCCGTATAGCCGAGCGTCTCCTGCAGGTAACCCGCAAACAGTCCCGGTATCATCATACTCAGTGCCATGAATGCGGTGCAGATGGCGTAATGCGATGTCTTGAACTCCCCTTCCGAAAAATATATCATATAAAGCATAAAAGCCGTGAATCCGAAACCGTATCCGAACTGGTCCAGACTGACACAGAAGAAAATGACTGGAAGCGAGGGGGAAGTTATGCTCATATACAGATACACGGCGCAGGGCAAGGCAAGGCTCAATGCCATGGGCCACAATGACTTGCGCAGCCCCCAACGCGATGCGGCGATACCGCCGAGTATGCCTCCCACAGTGAGAGCGATTACCCCTGCGGTCCCGTACACCATCCCGGACTGGGCCGTGGTAAGGCCGAGTCCTCCGGCTTCAGGCGAATCGAGCAGGAAAGGAGAAAGCATTTTTACCGAAAGCGCTTCCGGCAATCTGTAAAGCAGCATAAAAGTCACTGCAAGCCACACTCCGGGCTTCGTGAAGAAAGTCTTGAAAGCATTTCCGAATTCTCTCAAGACCTTGCCGGCGTCCTTTTCCCCATCCTTCCGAAGTTCCGGACCGTTGTACGGCAGGAAGAAGAAATGCCACAATGTCACCACCGCGAAAAGCACCGAGCAAACGAGAAGCGTTACAGACCAAGCCCGGGGAATATCACCCATCTTCGTCTCAAGCACGCCGGCAAGCACCACGATGATGCCCTGTCCGAAAACGGAAGCGATGCGGTAAAACGTGCTTCTTATGCCCACGAAAAGCGATTGCCGGTGAGAATCGAGCACTTCCATATAAAACCCGTCCGCAGCTATGTCGTGAGTCGCCGAGGCAAACGCGCACACATAAAAAATGACGAGGGTATATCCGAAAACGTCGGGGCTTACGGAAAGGGCAAGCAGTCCGAACGTGAGCGTCATAAGGGACTCCATCGCCAGAACCCACCACCTTCTGCTCCTGATTATATCCACGAATGGGCTCCAAAGAGGCTTGATGACCCAGGGGAGATAAAGGAGACTGGTATAGAGAGCCAGATTCCCGTTTGACATTCCCAGACGCTTGAACATCGTCACCGAAATGACGTTGACGATGAAATAAGGGATTCCTTCTGCAAAATACAGTGTGGGAATCCACGCCCACGGCGAACATGTCTTTCCTTGTTTCATTTTCTTTCTATTTCAGTTCCCGGATAGTAGTGTGCAAGTATGGCCCGGTGGTCGAGCCCCCTGTCCGCCATCACGGCTGCGCCTATCTGACAGAGGCCTACGCCGTGCCCCCATCCTTTGCCGCGCAATACAAACGAATCGCCTTCACGCCCGACTTCGAATGCCGAACTCTTGAGATGACTTTCCGAAAGGGCCCGACGTATGGCAAGTTCCTTTCCGATAATCTCCGTATGCAAGGTCCCGACTATCTCCATATATTTAATCCTGCCCGACGCGCCCCGCTCCAAGGGTCGCAGTTCCCTTATCTTCCCGAAATCAATTCCGGTACGACGCGCCACCAGCCCGGAGAGTTCATCTACGGTATAGCGCTGCTCCCACTCGAAGAAGTCTTCCGTCTCCAAGTCGAAATCATTGAGCACCTGCGAGAGTATACGGCGGCTGCGAGTATTGCAATACGCCTTTCTCCCCTTTCCGGGCGAATCCTTCACCGTCACGAGATACGGGATGTCCCTGTCTTCCCAGCAGGTGGAGAAATTTTCGGTAACTCCGCCGCAGCATTTCGAATAGCGGGCATCGCATATCCTGCCCCCGAACGTCAGCACCTGCCCCCAGGTCTCATCTACGGCGCGTCTTGCATTGCTCCCTATCGAGGACTTGATGCCTTGGTATCGCTGGCAATGGTCATCTGCGCACACGTCATAATTTTCGTGCGTATGCAGATTGGTCATCACCCACGACCGTGATATGATGGCATGCGCCTTCAGGAATTCGAGTGAAGCGGACGGGCGCATTTCGGAAGAAATCACGCTCATCAGATAATCCTCCAATCCGATGCGGTTGATGGCCGTGACGTTGTCACCCTCGACGATGAATTTCAGAGAACCGGCAAATCTCTGCGACTGCTTCCTCTGCCAGTGGAAATCCTTCCCTATGGTTACGTCTTCCAGCACGAATGACGGTTCCGCAAAAAGGGAGGACGGCGTCATCTCGTCGAAATAGAGCTCATCGTACAGGACCCCGTTGTAGTTTATCTTTCCTCCTTCGCAAAATACCGTCTGCGTGCCGCACCCGTCCGAGATTATCTCGAACCTTATCCTCTCCGCGCTCATTATTCCCACATCTATGGTCATCTGTGAACGCATCAGGCGGGTGAGGAGGTGATTTTCCTGAGCGGCGGACAGGGTAATGTCGTCGAGAAGGCCGTCAAGCAGGGCGGCATCCAACTTCCTGTAATCTTCCGCAACCGGAGCCACTATCATTCCGCCGATATCGGCGCAACCGAAAGTCATCGTGAGATGTTCTGCACCAACGGCAGTGTAATTGTGCGACCTCGACTCGCTCCTGAACACTACCAACGCCCGATATTCCGTCCCAGCCATCCACGCGAAGAGATTGAACCGCGGCTCACTTTCTCCGTCACGCATAGGAGCGCAGTCCAGCAGGCGGTAGAACATCTTCGCGAGGGATTTAACCGTCCTTGCCTTAAGCGCAAAGACCCCCCGTACGAATCCGGAAAAACGATAGCATTCGGCATCCTTAACCCCTGTCAGATACGAAAGGGGGGACGGTGCGAGACCAGTACGTCCCTCATTCGACACCGCATCCAGAGCATCATCCACAGCCGATTCCAGAGGCATCAGTCGTCTCGGGCAGGCCTGAAAATGCATATGGTCGGGGGCGGATGCCCCGCTGTAAGGCCCGTTGTAAAAGAAAGTGAGTCCGGAATACTTCCTGGCGAGGTCGAGCATATCCACGAAACAGTGCGCTATGGACTGAGGCACGTGTTCGTCGCGGGCTATCACCAGATGTTTGGGAAATATGGGATAGGGATTGACCTGTATGTTGTATCTGCGTCCCTTCCGGGCCTCGAATTTCAGATGATACTGCTCCCGGGGCCGGCTTGCCTCACACAGAAAACACGGTCTGGCAGATATGGCTTCCGCCCCAGTGTCAGCCGTAGAAGAAGATATGCGCTGAGGGTTGTGCTGTACCGTGAGAGTCAATGTCCCGAATGGAAGTTCACGCGTTTCCGCCGATTTCAATGAACGGAAATTGGCAGATGCCAGAGGCCACACCGACAGCTGGTCAAAAAAAAACTTATCCAGTTCCGATTCCGTCATAACAAGGCCTCCAATGACAAGTGTATCTTTTCGTACTCAAACTCGAAATCAGGTGTCAGCACACCTGTACCTCTGGCCCTGCTTATGGCAGCGGGGGTCCAGTAGCGTCCCTCCGTGACTTCTTCTCCGTCCGGCATGGGAGTGAAGTCCCCTACGGCCGCATAGGCGTACACCAGTTCATTTTCACCGTGCGCCGCACGTACATAATTGTCCAGCAGCACTGGATTGAAGTCTTCGAAAGATATTTCCTCACGCGCTTCGCGGAACAACGCTTCAACCGTCGTCTCGCCGTAACGGACGTGTCCTCCCGCAGCCGAATCCCACAGTCCCGGATAAACATCCTTGTACGGGGAACGTTTCTGGAGATAAATTTCCCCTGCACGGTTGATGATGTGAAGATGAACCACCGGATGGAGTATATCTCCGGAAGAATGTATGAACTCACGCGGAGCCTGAGCTACGACTTCTCCCGTCGGTTCCACTACGGGAAGCCACTCGTCCGGCTCTTCCCCTGCCTTCCCGCCTTTGTCCGCCGCGCGTCCCGCTTTCCCGGACATAAAACCGGCGCCGTTTACCGCAACGAACCTGACCGCAGACGGAAGTACCGGGGCCTCGCAGACCGGATATATCAGTTCATACATAAGCTACGGATGCAAAAGGTTGAAATCTTCCGCCGAATACAACAGTCTGTCGGCGACCTGCGGCGCAACCCTTCCGAGCACTGCCAGCGCGACAAGGAGAAGAGCGACCGCCACAACGATGCCAACACACCACTTCAGTACAGGGCTGCAACCGCGACGGGACTTCCCTCTGGAGGAGTGAGCCTTTCCTGCAAAGGATGGCAATTCCTGTCGTCCAGGCTCCCCTTTCATAGAAGCCTTCCCAGTTCCTTCCGAAGAGATATCCGGCGCCTGCGGTGCCGACAACGCATATCCGAGTTCTCTGACATCCTGCGTGTGGTTACGCAATGATACGGGCTGAAGACCGAAGCCGTCAGGATAGATATCCAGATCCGCATCGTGAACGAAAAAAAACATATTCTCCCTTGTAGCGCGCAAGCGCCCCAGACCGGGAAGTATTATAATCTTGCGTGATTTCAGTATCTCCTTCATCTCAAGGAGAAAATCATTCAGTTCGTCTGACAGTTCCGATGCCCCGACGCCTTTGTCGGCGGCATATCTGTCGAGTATGAGTGTATCTCGGGACGGCCTCTGTCTGAAAGTGAGTTTTCTGTACGGAGGGAGAACCGTATATCCTCTGTCCGCAAAGACAGACGGGGAAAGTTCCACGATGAATGTCCCGATTTCGGGAAGGGAAATCTCGTCGTGGTCGACGGCAAGTTCCGCTATGTATCTGGCCAGAAGGTCTATGTTCATACTCCATTGCTTCCGATTATACAAATATACAAAAAAGAAACAGATTCGTAATTATCGGAAAGTCCATATTTTTCCTTATATTTGGAATTACTAGCACTAATAACCAATGAAAATCAATTTCAAACACGTCCTTGCCGCAACTGCGGCAACCGCAATGATGGTCGCGTCCTGTGACAGGAAGCCCGCTCAGGAGACCTTAATCATCGACCTTTCCGAACCGGGCGCGGAGATATCCCCTTCGATGTACGGCATATTCTTCGAGGAGATCAATCACGCCGGAGACGGCGGTCTTCTTGCCGAAATGGTGGAGAACATGAGTTTCGAAGAACTTGAAATGCCCGCAGGATACCACGCCGAGGGCGACAGACTCATATCACCAGCCAAGTTTCATCAGGACCGGAAGGAAATGGCCAGGACTGAAAACCGCTGGACCGGGGATCCCGTCCCGGGATGGACGCTTGAAGGCGAGGCCGGGATGGTTCTGAGCCACGCGGCCCCTATGTTCAAGACGGCCCCGACAAGTCTTGAGGTCAGGGCAAAGGGCAATGCGGTCCTGAGCAATGACGGCTACTGGGGAATGAATTTCATCAAGGACAACTCCTACACGCTCCGCACTATTGTCAAAGCTAAAGGAGGGTTCGCAGGCAATGTAACGGCCAGACTTGTCGCGGAAGACGGAACAGTCCTCGCAGAGGCGGCGATAGAGCCCGGAAACAATGTCTGGAATGACTCTTCCATCGAGCTTCGCCCGTCGGAAGGAAGCGGCAAAGGCAGTCTGTCATTCGTCATCGAAGGCAACGGCACGGTATGCTTCGACTATGTGTCCCTTCTCCCCGAGGACACTTTCGGCGGTAAGACCATCCCGTTCCGCAAGGACGTGGCCGGGATGCTCGCGGGTCTGCACCCGAGTTTCATCCGCTGGCCCGGTGGTTGCGTGGTGGAAGGAACATCCCTTGAAAACAGGTTCGAATGGAAGAAGACCCTCGGTGACCCGGCAGCGCGTCCGGGCCAGTACAGTCTCTGGGGCTACAGGTGCTCATACGCACTGGGATGGCACGAGATGCTGTCCTTCTGCGAAGCCATAGGAGCCGCTTCAATGTTCGTGTGCAACATAGGTTTCGGATGTCAGTACAGATGCGGAGACGTATGCCCTGAAAAAGAAATCGCCGACTATCTCCAGAACTGCCTTGACGCCATCGAATACGCACTGGGTCCGGTCGACTCGGAATGGGGCGCGAAAAGGGCTGAGGCCGGTCACCCCGACCCCTTCCCTCTGAAATATGTCGAAATCGGCAACGAGAACTGGGGGGCGGAATACGAGCGCCGCTACAATATTTTCCACAAGGCCATAAAGGAAAAATATCCTGAACTGACGCTTATCTGCAACTGCGGTCTCAAGGGGACGGGCAAAATCGAAAAGACCGATATGATTGACCCGCATTTCTACGTAAGACCCGAATATTTCTATAACAACACTCACATCTTCGATGACGCAAAGCGTGGGGACTATACGGCTTACGTGGGCGAATATGCGACCAATCAGGCCGTCGGCGGCGGCAATATGAATGCGGCCCTTTCGGAAGCGGCATTCATAGGAGGGATGGAGAGGAATGGGGATTTCGTAAAGATGTGCTCTTATGCTCCGCTTTTCGAGAATTCCAATGACAGGGTATGGCCGGTCAACCTCATCTGGATAAATTCTACCGGAGTACTTGGACGCAGTTCCTACTACGTTCAAAAAATGGCGGCCGAGAACAGACCAGATTTCAATCTGTCCGCGAATATGACCGAAAGTGGGGAAATCACGGAAACCGAATCGGGAGAAAGCCATCCGGCGGTATTCTATGCCTGCGGGTACGACAAAAAAGCAGAGGAGGTGATTGTTAAGGTGGTAAACGCCCAACCTGAAGCGCATAGAGTGGAAATCGCTCTTGACGGAGCCGCCTCGGCAAGCCGCAAGGCAAAGGCGATAACCCTCGCCGCAGACAGTCTTGAGGACGAGAACAGTTTTGATGAACCGATGAAGATATCTCCCGTGGAGACCTCAATCCGAGGAGCAGGGAAAAGATTCTGTTACGATTTCGAACCGTGTTCGTACACAATACTGAGAATACCCGCCAAAAGGTGACGGCACAGTCCCAATCATCAGGAACATCAAAAAAAACTGCAAAATTCTTTGGATAAACAAGTTTTTATAGTACCTTTGCAGTCCCGATGACTGATGTCAAGGGACACATTCCTCTTTAGCTCAGTTGGTTAGAGCACCTGACTGTTAATCAGGGGGTCCTAGGTTCAAGTCCTAGAAGGGGAGCAAGGGGTTGACCAAAAAGTCAACCCCTTTTGTCTTACCCCCGCTGCTGACGCAGC
>JAKSKB010000036.1 GCA_024401975.1 Bacteroidales bacterium
AACTCAAAAAGGGATGCAAGGTCATCGCGCAAAGCAATCATCTAGTCATCTATCGTTTGCGATGGATACCCGGCATAATTGACAGTCTCGACCGCATTGCCGACGCAAGCACCGTTAAAACCGATAAAACCGAGATTCTGTACGGCCATTGAAAGTTGTATGGCGTCAGTGACGTCCCAGGACAATCCGATGTCTCCGGCAAATCCGAGGTTGGACGCGATACCTGAAGCGATATCTGCGGGATTGCCCAGACTCAAGTTGCCGAAATCATATACCTTTTCACCTCTGGCGTTGGTCTTGACACCTATGCACAAAGGTTCGCAGCGCAACTGTCCCGCAGCCGTGATATGCCAGGATTTGTTGCTGAGCTCTGCCGTGAACTTATCGTATGTCACCTGAGCAAACGCAGCCCCGGCAAGAAGTTTCAACTTGTAGCCTATGTTGACCTTGTCCGCTATCCTGAACGATTGTCCGAAAGACAGCTGCAGATAGGAGTGAAGCCTCGTGTCAAGCCCGTCAAGGCTGTGCTTGACAATATTCCCGGGGGTCATTCCGACGTTTTTGACAAGGCCGAATGCTTCTGCCGGAATGTTGGAATACTCATTTGCCCGGATGGAGATGTCAATGGAATTGAATATCCATCCAGCCTTGTTGTACCACCCGGCACTCATCAGTGTCCAATCCACGGACGAAGTGAATACGTTGTCCGGCTTGAGATTACCCATAACCGTACCATAACTCACCTCGGGGCTCAGAAACGTCTTGAGCCTGCCGTCCGCTCCGGGATAGAACAGCTGAGTCGCTTTCATATTGCCCCCCGTGGATGTCACCAGATTGAGGAACGGCATTGACACGTACCCTTTGGCAGGAGTCAGCGCAGGACTGAGCTGATGGCTGTAAACATAGCCGTCTGTGAAATATCCCGTCAGCAGAGCATCCTGGGCGTTAAGACCGGGAAGAAAAGCGCCGGATGACAATACGGTGGCAAGCGTTATTCTGCAAATTCTTTTCATGGCGGGCAAGTGGAATTAATTTAATACAAGACCATTGTCGGAATGTACATACTTTATTCCGAGATACACGGCGTCCGACTTGTTTATCACGACATAATTCTCAGAATGGTTCTCGACCGAGAGGTTGAATCTGACCGAATCCACCCTGCTGAAAGGGAGCCGGTCGGCACGTATGGCCTTCACTTCCGCATCCGCTGAAGATTTACTCTGCAGCACGATGTCTTCGGGAGTTTCAAACCCTTCGGGGAACAGCTTCGCACTGAGACGGAAACCCAGACTTGTGGAATTGTCGACAGAGCAGGCTATGGATACATCCGAAAAGGAGCAGTCCGTCCAGGATGCAAATATTTTTTCAGAAAAAGACGAGGATGCGATTACGCCCGTCTTCAGTTTCATTTCAGCGTTTTTCAGGACATATTGCGACAGGGCGCCACTTATTTTAATCCGGGCAGTCGATGCCTGCTGCGTAGGAAATGCAATCTGGGACTTGCCGACCAGGACCTCGCCATTCAGATTAAGCTGGCCTTCCACATGAAGTCCACCGTTTTTGACGGCTCCTTCCGGAAAGTCCATACGGTCAATCAGCACGTCAAGATCGTACTGATTGCCTGCCGGAAGCAACTTTGCGCTTTTAAAGACAATGCCGTGTCCGTTCTGAGTCATTTCCGCAGCCGGTTCCAGACAGCCCTTCAGAGTGATCCAATCAGGGAAAGTGATGCTGAATCCCTCTTTCAGGTACAGTCCTTTCAGAATGCCGGTATCATCAATCCTGAAGAAAATCCTGTAAACGGCCGTATCGCACGCTATCGTTTTCAATTCACTTATACACTCAGGGAACTGTTCCCCGCTCCGGTCCAGATGTATGACATTCTGGCTGTTTACAGTCCACACGGAATCAAGATATTGCTGTTCGGTTATCCCCGATGGGATATTCAATACAATATCTTCAAGATCAACTGACACGTTTCCCAGTTGCAGGTCAAAGTATTCGGATACGGACACCGAATCCTTCATGCTGACAGGAATATCGATTGACTGCAACACGTTCATCCCGGTATCCAGTTTTTCAAAGTCGTAGTCCGCATTGCAGGAAGAAAGCGGCAAAAGGACAGCGAATGCGTACAGAGACGCGCCAGAAAAAGCCTTGTTCTTCATTTTAACGTTTTGATTGTTTCTTTATATGTCCGAGCGGGGACTTTTCCCAAGCCAGTTGCTGCATATCGGCCACCACGTCACGCTCGTCCACTATCTCGTCGCCGAGCACGGCCTCTATGATATCTTCCATAGTGATGATGCCCCTGAACGAGCCGTATTCATCCACCACCACTGCCAACTGCTCCTTCCCGGAGAGCATACTGTCCCACACCACGTCGATGGGCGTATCTTCGGGATAGCTGTCGATGTCACGCCTGATGCTCGCGAGCGTTATGTCGAACTTGTCCTCTGCCATAAGCTGGAGCGCTTCCATACGGAGGATGTAACCCGTAATGTATTCGTCGTTGTCGGCATATACCGGGATACGGCTGTGATGCAGAAACCGCCTGTCCTTGTAGAAACGCTTGATGGTCATCGACTCCGGAGCTATGGACGAGACCACGCGGGGAGTCATAATGTCTCTTGCAGTGACGTCGTCGATATTTATGATGTTCTGGATGATCTCATTCTCGTCTTCATCTATCTCTCCTGATTCCTCCGCCACGTCAGCCATCGCTCCTACCTCTTCTCTGGACACTTTAGTATCATTGCTCCTCGAAGAGATAAGTCTCTGTATGAACTCCACCGTCACCACGATGGGGTACAGCACTATTATGAGCATACGTATGGAGACGGCGCAGAACCCGGTCAGGCTGCGCCAGCTACCCGTCCCGATGGTCTTGGGAAGAATCTCGGAGAAAAGAAGGATGAGGATTGTGGTAATCGCGCTGACAAGACCGAACCACTCCGAACCGAACAGAATGGTGGCCTGTCTTCCGACCCCTGCCGCACCTATCGTATTGGCAATGGTGTTGAATGACAATATCGCCGCCAGAGGGCGTGAAGGGTCCTCTTTGTAACGCTTAAGGCGCGCTGCATATCTGTCACCGCTCTCCTCCTTCGTTATCAGGTACGAGAGCGGGGTGCTCAGAAGCGTCGATTCGAGTAAGGAGCAAAGAAACGAAACGGACATCGCTCCGAGAAGAAATGTAAGAAGAGCCGTCATTTCACCTCCATAGTTTTGTCATATCTTCCAGAGTCTTGCCCTTTGTCTCCGGCACCAGTATCCACACGAACAGAGCCGCCGCTACGCATACGGTACCATAGATGGCGTATGCAAGGAAATGGCTGTGATTATAAAGAGGCACGAATGTGGATGAAACAATGAAATTGAATATCCATTGGAAGGCCACGGCGATGGCCGTCGCCTGACTTCTGATGGTGTTGGGGAACAATTCGGACATATACACCCAGCATATCGGTCCCCAACTGAACATAAATGACGCACTGTACAGCAGAATGCTTATGACCGGGATGATGGCAGGCACGTCAAACAGGTTGCTGAACGCCACGCCGAAAGCTCCGAGAGCCATAAGCGCAGAGCCGGAGACAAGGAGGGGCTTGCGTCCCAGTCTCTCAACCGTGACTATGGCAAGCACTGTAAAGGAAATGTTGATTATCCCCATGAACACGGTGTACATCATCGGGTCCCCCAGCCCCATGCTTTCAAAGATTCGGGGCGCGAAATAGAGCACTGCATTGATGCCTATCACCTGCTGGAACACGCTGAGCATTATTCCCACGAAAATGACCATCCAGCCGTAGGAAAAAAGTTTCTCCTTCTTCTCGACGGCCGTCTCCTTGATATCCGCAAGGATTTTCCTTCCTTCGGACTCCCCGTTGATGCGGCTAAGTACCTTGAGAGCCTTTTCATCGTTGCCGCTGAGCACCAGATATCGCGGTGTCTCAGGTACGAAAAGAATCAGTGTGGCGAAAAGAGCCGCCGGTACGCACTCGCTGACAAACATCACTCTCCAGCCCACGGCATTCACCCATTCCTGGACTGCCGGGTCATTGACATGCGAGCGGATTATCAGGTAATTGACGAAATATACCACGAGTTGTCCGAAGATGATGGCGAACTGGTTCCATGATACCAGAGCCCCGCGCCTGGATGCGGGAGACACCTCCGCAATGTACATCGGGCAAAGGGCGGAAGCCATACCGACTCCTATCCCTCCGAGTATGCGGTAAAGATTGAACGCCACCATAAGTTTGAAACTCGCCTCTCCCCTGTTGAAGAAGAGAAATTCCGGGCAGTACGAGCCGAGCGCCGACAAGACGAACAGCACTCCGGCTATAAAAAGTGATTTCTTGCGGCCTAGTCTTGAAGATAACAGCCCGGAAACGAGTGCGCCGATAACACAGCCTATCAGGGCGCTCGACGTTGTGAACCCGTGCATCCCGTCCGTATAGGTAAAATCAGTGGCGGAACGGAAAAAAGCCTGCAATCCCTTCTCCGCACCTGAAATGACCGCAGTATCATAACCGAAAAGAAGTCCGCCTATGACGGCCACAAGGACTATCCCGAAAAGATAGCCCTTGCTGCCTGTCTGTCTGTATGAGCCCATATCAGATGTGAAGATTCACGATGGATTCGTAAAGTTCCTGTCTTCCCGAAACCGCCTCGGGCTCACCGTTCTTTCTGGCGTATTCGGCCACCTGTTCGAGCGTGAGTTTTCCATCTTCGAAATCCTTGCCGATGCCTGCGTCATAGGAAGCATAGCGTGCCTTGACCATAGAAGGAATTTCGGAATTCTCAAGAATGTCGGCGGCTATGAGCAAAGCCCTTGCCATCGCATCCATAGCAGAGATGTGCGAAATGAATATATCGCTCAGGTCCGTGCTGTTGCGCCTTGTCTTGGCATCGAAATTGGTGCCGCCACCCTGCAAGCCACCGTTGCGGACTATCACAAGCATCGCCTGCACAAGTTCGTACAAGTCAATCGGGAACTGGTCGGTATCCCAGCCGTTTTGATAGTCTCCCCTGTTCGCATCTATGGAACCGAGCATCGATGCGTCTGCGGCGCACTGGAGTTCGTGTTCGAAGGTGTGGCCAGCGAGCGTGGCGTGATTGACCTCTATGTTGACTTTGAAATCCTTGTCCAACCCGTGTGCGCGGAGGAAGCCGATGACCGTCTCGGTATCGGCGTCATACTGATGCTTCATAGGCTCCATAGGCTTGGGCTCTATGAGGAACACTCCTTTGAAACCCTTTGAACGGGCATAGTCCCTTGCCATACGGAGCATCGTGGCCATATGCTCCTTCTCGCGCTTCATGTCGGTATTGAGAAGGCTCATATAACCCTCGCGACCTCCCCAGAACACATAGGCGTCACCGCCGAGGGCGATGGTGGCATCAAGCGAATTCTTTATCTGGAGCATAGCGCGCGCGGCCACATTGAAGTCCGGATTGGTACTGGCGCCGTTCATATATCTCTTGTGTCCGAACACATTGGCCGTACCCCAGAGATTCTTTATCCCGGTCTGAGCCATCTTCTCCTTTATATAGGCTACTATCTCCTTGTAATTGGACTCGTATTCGGCGATGGTGGACGCCTCTTCGCAGAGATCCACGTCGTGGAAACAGAAATACTCTATGCCTAATTTCTGCATTATCTCGAAGCCTGCGTCAGCCTTGTTCTTCGCGCGTTCGAGGGCCGTTGCGCCTTGATTCCAGGGGAATGTCTTGGTGCCTGGACCGAACTGGTCGCTGCCTTCCGCACAAAGCGTGTGCCACCATGCCATGGCGAACTTGAACCATTCCTTCATGGGTTTGCCGGCCACTATGCGTTCAGGCTCATAATAATGAAAAGCCATAGGGTTTTTCGAAGACTTGCCTTCGAACGGAATCTTTCCGATTTCAGGGAAATACTGTTTCATATGATTGTTATTGGTTTTGTCAGGCATTTCAATTTTACAAAATTAATCATTTTTTGTTTAAGAACACTTTGTTGTTCACCTGTTATTTTTGTATTTTTAATGCCAAATATTTAAAAAAATGAAATCTGTCGGAAAGTTTTTGGGAATTGCCGTTCTGATGAGTTCTTGTGCGGCCAATTCTCCTTATAGCGATGAGGAATTCCGCTTGCCAGACATACAGTGGCGACCTGTTCCGCTCTGGTTCTGGAACAATGCCACGGTAACCGGAGAGCAGGCTCTGGTCCAACTGGCCCGAATGGTAGATACGGACTTCTATGGAGGCTGCGCCATAGTCCCTTTCGGCAAAGACTTTCAGCCCGATTATCTGTCCGATGAGTATTTCAACATCTACGGAGCGGTCATTGATTTCGCAAGGGAAAAAGGCGCGCAGATGTCAATCTACGATGAGTACGGATTCCCAAGCGGCAGTATGGGAGCAATCAACGGCAACGGCGTGAGCAGATTCGCCGACAACCATCCAGGCCATACCATCAAACGGCTTGACAAGTTTGAATATGGGACAAGACCTTCATCTGCATTACGCATTCAGCTCGGCTCCGGCGGAAAGCGTATGGCGACGGTCGCGATGGACAAGAATACCGGCGAAGTCATCTCCCTGTCAGAGTGTATCTCAGACAGCGGTCTGCTCGAGTGGAACACACCGGCTGAAGGTGAATGGACCGTAATGGATTTCCTGTGCGTAGATTCGGGCGATCCAAATGTAGACTACCTCTCTTCCGAATCGGTCAAACTCTTTGTGGACGACACACACGAACAGTATTACAGACGTTTCGGCAGTGATTTCGGCACGGTCATAACCTCGACATTTTTTGATGAGCCGACACTATATCGCGCAGACGGCAGAATCTGGACTGAAAGTTTCAATGACAGATTTCAGAAGGAGTACGGACTTTCCCCGGAGACTTTATATCCGGCCCTGTGGTATTCCATAGGAGACGGAACAACTGCCGCCAGAAATATGATGTTCGGCACCAGAGCCCGGATGTATGCTGAAGGATTTATGAAAACCATAGCGGACTGGGCCACGGAGCATAGAATTCTTTCTACCGGCCATCAGGATCAGGAAGAGGTTCTGAACACCGTCAGTGTATCCGGAGACCTTATGCTTGACGGCAAATATATGACAATGCCCGGAATAGACAAAATAGGTGGCGACCGCCCGGCAGAACATTTCTACAAAGTAGTGTCCTCGTCGGCCTGCAACTGGGACCACGACAAAGTGATGTCCGAGACCTTCGGAGCGATGGGAAACATATCCTTCGACACGATGTACCGCATAGCTGTCGAACAGTACACCAAGGGTATCAACAACCTCATACCGCACGCCTTCTGGTACAATGACGATGACGTCACGTTCCTTCCCGAACTTTCCACACGCAACCCCATCTACTGCGATTCACTGCCTGATTTCAACAAATTTCTCTCGCGTCTCAACTACATCCTGGCGCGTCCGGGCCGCCATATAGCCGATGTCGCCCTCCTCTACCCGATACAGACACTGCAAGCGGGACATCATTTTGACGGAGAATTGCACTGGTACCTGGGGGGTGTCACGATACCGGGCACCGACTACAGCACAATATCCCGCATCCTGACCGATGAACTCGGCACGGACTTCACCTATCTCCATCCGGAAGTGATTGACGGAAAATGCGACATCAGAGACGGGAGACTTGTCCTGACAAACGAAATCAACACCGAATCATACAGCGTCATCATATTGCCGGGAGTCAGCGTCATCTCTGTCGGCAATATGGCAAAAATCCACGAAGCATGGAAGCGTGGCGTGCGGGTAATCTTCACGACAACGACGCCGCACAAGTGTGCTGATCCGGACGGAAGCGATGATGCCATTTGTGCAACCGTTGAGCGGATGCTGCATTCAGAGAACAACCCCGCACTTTTTGTAGCCGCTCCGTCCGCGGAGACTGTCAGAGAAGCGCTGCAGGATATCCGTCTGGATGTCGCTTTCAATTCAGGAGGCGAACTCAACTGCATCCACAAAGTCATCGGAGGGAAGAATGTCTTTCTCTTCGGCAATATAGACAGCACTCCCAAAGCGTCTGTCATCACGTTCGCCGGGAATCCGGGCAAATGCGTTTGGATGGACCCGCACACCGGCGACGTTTCTCCCGCCGTCATCTCGCGCAACAGCGACAGAACCTATTGCACTGAACTCACACTTGCTCCTTCACGCGGAATGTTCCTTATTTCGCGATAAACGGCAAGCGTCAGCGCCGTGCCGCAGTGGGCGAAATGGACAAGCCGTGTGTCCTGACGGTGAAATATCGGATATGTCAAAGGCACGGGGCGGAGCGGCAAGGAGCGGCTTCCAATTGGTTGGTTATTTGTGACGCAGGGCAAGTTCCTCTTCAAAATCACTTATCTCCACGCCCATCTGTTCCATCAGGACAAGGGTGTGATAGATAAGGTCGGATGCCTCGTAGATAAAACGTTCCCTGTCGTGGGAAACAGCTTCAATGAGCGCTTCGGCGCATTCTTCGCCCACTTTTTTTGCAATGGCCTTTGGGCCCTTTAAAAACAGTCTGGTAGTATATGATTCGTCCGGCATCTCTTCGTGGCGTCTGCGTATGACCGCACCAAGACTGCGTATAAAGCCCTCATTATCCGGGGTGTCAAAGCAAGCCACGGTTCCACGGTGACAAGCGGGACCGTCCGGCACGGCCTTGATGAGAAGAGTGTCGGAATCGCAATCGGGATACATTTCCTTCACGTTAAGGAAATTGCCGCTCGTTTCGCCCTTTGTCCAAAGGCACTTGCGGGTACGGGAGAAGAAAGTCACACGGCCCTCCGCACAGGTCCGCTCAAAGGCCTCCTCATTCATATATCCGAGCATCAGCACTTTGAGGGTTGTAAAATCCTGTATTATGACCGGAAGCAGTCCGTCCCCTGTCTTTGAAAGATTGAAATCACCGAATTTCATATTTTCTGCATTCTTACGTTAACGTTTTTTTCTGCAAGTCTCCGTTTCAACTGCGGTATCGAAATCTCACCGTAATGAAAGACACTGGCCGCAAGCGCCGCATCGGCCTTTCCCGTCGTAAGCACCTCCGCTATATCATCAATGCTCCCGGCGCCGCCGGAGGCAATCACAGGGATACTCAGCATCTCGCAAAGTTGCGCATACTGTGCGCAGGCCTAGCCGCCCTCCGTGCCACCGTGGTCCATTGACGTGAAGAGTATTTCACCCGCTCCCCGCTCCTGCGCCTCCCGGGCCCAGGAAAACAGTTCGCGTTCGGAGAATCTGCTGCCTCCGTGTGTCGTGACCCGCCATTGCCCGTCTGCAAATTTCGCATCGATTGCACAGACCACGAACTGGCTGCCGTATTTCCCGGCTATTTCCGTAATGAGTTCCGGACGGGCTACAGCCGCGCTGTTGAGCGAGATCTTATCCGCTCCGTTGTCAAGAAGCCTTGATGCATCGTCAAGAGAAGCTATTCCCCCGCCCACGGTAAAGGGGATATTGATGCCCAGGGCTATCTTCTCCACAAGCGAGGTGAAGGTGCTGCGGGATTCCCGCGTAGCATTTATGTCGAGATAGACCAGTTCATCAGCCCCTTCCTCGCAGTAGCGTACACCCATTTCAACTGCATCCCCCACATCTTTCAGGCCCTCGAAATTAATGCCTTTTACCACCTGTCCGTCCTTTACGTCCAGACAAGGAATTATGCGTTTAGTGACCATTTCTCGATTTGTTTGAGTGTTATGCGCCCTTCATAGACAGCCTTGCCGACTATAACCCTCTTGTGTCCCATCTCTTCAAGCCGCTCGATGTCAGAGAATGATGATATTCCTCCGCTCACGGTAAACGTGATTCCCGGATAGGACTCCGCAAGCGAGGTGTAAAGGTCGAACGAGGGCCCCTGCAACATACCGTCCCGGGAAATATCCGTGCATATCACCTGACTCAGGGAATCCTGCAGGAAGGATGAAATCAAAGTGTCGATTGTCACTTCCGAATCTTCCTGCCACCCTTTTACCGCCACCTTTCTTCCGCGCACGTCAGCCCCGAGAATGATTCTTTCAGGACTGAACGTCTTCAGCCATCGGTGCATCATTTCCGGCTCCTTCACGGCAACGCTACCTATTACGGCACAGGTGGCTCCGGCATCAAAAGCACTGTGTAGCGCTTCGTCAGACGATAGTCCTCCGCCCCATTCTATTTCAAGGTTCACCTTTGAGGCCAGCGTCTCAAGTGTCTTCAGATTTATCGGGCGCGATGACTTCGCCCCGTCCAGGTCAACCACGTGAATGCGCTTCACCCCGCAGTCGGCATACCGCAACGCCATTTCCAGAGGAGATGAATCATACACCTTCTTCCGGCTGTAATCCCCTTTTGCGAGGCGCACACAACGCCCTTCCATGATGTCTATCGCAGGAATTATCTCAATCATAGCGCAAGGAAATTACGAAGAATCATCTCACCCGCTTCCCCGCTTTTTTCGGGATGGAATTGGGTGCCATAGAAATTTTCGTAGCGCAGAGCCGCACTGAATATCGTGCCGCCGTGACGGCAGGTCGCTATGGTATCACAACATAGTTGCGGATAGTAGGAATGGACGAAATACATACAGCACCCTCCCTTCATCCCCTTGAAGAGCCCGCTGTCCAGGTTGGAGATTGCATTCCAGCCCATATGGGGGACCTTCGCATCATTAGAGACATTGAATCTCAGCACATTGCAGTCGAAGATACCGAGGCAGGACGCATCCCCCTCTTCGGAGTGACGGCACATTATCTGCATACCCGCACAGATGCCGAGGACAGGTTTGCGAAGACTTCTTACAAACTTGTCCAGACACTTGGCACGCAAACTGGCAACTGCTTCGGCCGCATTCCCCACACCGGGAAGGATGACCTTGTCCGCCGCTTCTATTTCAGCCGCGCTGTCAGTCAGGACATATTCGGCGCCAAGGCGCGAGAGTGCATTTCCAACCGACTTTATGTTGCCGGCATCATAATCTACTATCGCAATCATAGCGTACCTTTTGAGGACGGAAGGGCATAACTGAACACATCACGACGCACGGCCTGCTTCAAGGCACGTGCGAAAGCCTTGAACACGGACTCCGCGATGTGGTGGTTGTTTTCACCTTCCGCTTTAATGTTCAAATTGCAGGAAGCCGCATTGCAGAGAGACTTGAAGAAGTGTTTGAACATCTCCGCGGGCACGTCTCCCACATATTCGCGTGAGAATCGTACGTCCCATACAAGTTCGCTGCGGCCTCCGAAGTCAAGCAGAACGGCAGCGCAGCTTTCATCCATAGGGAGGCAGAATCCGTAGCGTTCGATACCCCTTTTGTCTCCCAGCGCCTTCCTGAGGGCTTCTCCGAGAGCTATCCCGACATCTTCCACAGTATGATGCTCATCCACATCCAAATCTCCCTTGCAACGCACTGAAAGAGCAATACCGCCGTGATGAACCAGTTGGAAGAGCATATGGTCGAAGAATTTGAGGCCGGTATCTATTTCCGACACTCCTCTTCCGTCAATATCAAGCCGGATATATATGTCGGTCTCTGATGTCTGCCTGGTAATCTCGGCACAACGCTCAGTGCTTCTGATAAGTTCCACGGCATCCGCCCAACCGCAGTCTTTTCCTATCAGTATTCCTCGTGCCCCGAGATTATCCGCCAGTTGCAAATCCGATTCGCGGTCGCCGATTACGAAACTTGACGCCATATCATAACTCCCGTCAAGGTAGGAGCCGAACATTCCGATTCCGGGCTTGCGCGTATCCAGGCCGTCCTCCGGACGGCTGCGGTCTATCAGGAAAGCATCGAAGCGTACATCTTCCCCTTCGAGTGTGCGGAGCATCTTGCGATGTGCCGGCCAGAAATCGGATTCGGGAAATGACGGAGTGCCAAGACCGTCCTGATTGGAAGCCATCACAATCTCGTACCCGAGCCCCATAAGAGCCTTCAGTCCCGAAATAGCTCCGGGGACGAACTCAAGTTTTTCAAGGGAATCTATCTGCTCGTCTTCCGGCTCGACTATTATCGTACCGTCCCTGTCAACGAATATAACCTTTTTCATAGTCTTCAATTGCTTTTAACAGTTTCCCGTTCTCTTCCGGAAGGCCGACCGTGATGCGTATGCAGTTCCGGCACAGATCCATCTTTGTACGGTTGCGCACTATTATTTTTCGTGATATGAGGAAATCGTACATCCTGTCGGCGTCATCCACCTCCACAAGGATGAAATTCGCCCGGCTCGGCCATACCTTCCTGACACAGGAAAACCTTGTCAGAGCATCTTCAAGCATTTTCCTCTGCTCCACAATTTCACTCACCTGACCGTCCACGGGACGTTGCAGGGTTTCAAGAGCGATGCGCTGCGTCTCCGCATTGATATTGTAAGGATATTTCACCATCGACATAAGCGAAATCACGTATGGATTGGAGAATGCCATCCCCAATCTCAAAGCGGCCATCCCGCGCGCTTTCGAGAATGTGCGGAGGATTATGAGATTATGATATTTCTCTATGTCCCGAAGCATTCCATCACCGCCGCTGAAGTCGATATAGGCTTCATCCACCACCACGATACCTCTGAACTCCTCTAGCAGCCTGCAGACGGTCTCCCTGGGGAAGATATTGCCTGTGGGATTGTTGGGAGAACAGAGAAAAACGGCCTTCGTGCAGTTGTCACAGGCGGCAAGAATCCTGTCCGACGGGAGAGAAAAGTCCGCGTTAAGCAGCACTTTCCGCAATTCCACGTCATTGATGTCAGCGGATACCGAATACATTCCGTAGCTCGGCGAAATCGCCACCACATTGTCGCGCCCGGGCGTACAGAATATCCGGAATACAAGGTCTATGGCCTCATCAGACCCATTGCCGAGAAACACTTCCCGGATGCTGACACCCAGCATAGACGCTATCACCGACTTGAGATTCTTCTGTCTCGGATCCGGATAGCGGTTCCATCCCGAAGGATAGGGACTCTCATTGGCATCAAGAAAGACCCCCACCCTGCCATCGAACTCATCGCGGGCAGTGGAATACGGAGATAGAATCCGGATATTGGGGCGTACGAGCTCCTGTATTTCCTCAATGCTCATCATAAATTCCTGATTTTGGCGGCATTGGCGTGGGCCTGGAGGCCTTCCGCATCAGCCATCGCCACGATGGTTGGCGTCAGTGCGGCTATGCCTTCACGAGAGATTTCCTGAATCGTCATTTTCCTCATATAACTGTCTATGTTCACTCCGCTGCAGGAACGGGCCCATCCCCCCGTAGGAAGGGTGTGATTGGTGCCCGATGCATAGTCTCCCGCACTTTCCGGAGCATATTCCCCCACAAACACACTACCCGCAGACGTGATTCTGTCTGCAATGCTCCAGGGATTTTCCGTGGATATGATGAGGTGTTCGGGCGCATATATGTTTGCGAAATCAATGATGTCTTCTTCGTTTTCCAGTACCACGAAATGGCTTTGAGAGAGAGCGGCCTTCGCCATTCCGGCTCTTCCCAGAACTTCCACTTGACGCTCCACTTCAGCTGATATCGTCTCAGCAGCTGACGCATCGGTACTTAGCAGGATAACCTGGGAGTCACGTCCGTGTTCCGCCTGTGAAAGGAGGTCCGCCGCAGCGAAAGCCGGATTGCTTTTCCTGTCAACTATCACCATCACCTCGGAAGGGCCTGCGGGCATATCTATTGCGACTTCCCTGTTTCCAAGCATCTGCTTGGCAGTGGTGACATACTGATTGCCCGGACCGAATATTTTGTCCACCCTCGGTACGCTCCGGGTGCCGCAGGCCATGGCCGCGACAGCCTGCGCTCCTCCTATGCGGAATATTCTGTCTATACCGCAGAACGAAGCCGCGTACAGCACTGCCGGCGGTATCTTTCCATCCTTGCCGCAGGGAGTGCAAAGAACAATCTCCCGACAGCCTGCAATCTTCGCGGGGACGGCAAGCATAAGCACCGTGGAAAAAAGAGGAGCCGTCCCCCCGGGGACATAGAGACCTACTTTCCCTATTGCTACCGGCTTCTGTATGCAGCGTACTCCCGGTGAGGTAAGCACTTCAATCTGACGCGGCATCTGCGCCTCGTGGAATGCGCGTATGTTCGCAACGGCATCCTTTATCGCAGACTTGAGACTCTCGTCCACCGCTTTGCACGCATCTTCGATTTCTTTCGCAGTCACTTCGATGGAATCAGGCACGAAACCGTCGATTTCATACGCGAGTTCGCGCAATGCCCTGTCGCCATCCGCCCGAACGCGGGAAATTATTGTTTCAACCCGTTCGCGCACTTCCTGATTCTCATCTGACGGACGGACACAGAGACCCGGCCAGAGGCTGCGCGGTGGAGTTACGACAATGTCCATGACTATGGTATCAATTTATCAACGTTCTCACCCAGAATGCTTTCGGCCCCTATGGCCTTGAGCTGACGTATCTTGCTCCACAACTCATCTTCATCCACGACAGAATGCATTGAATACCAGCCGCTGGCGGCAAGGGGCATCATCGTAGGGCTGCGCATGGCCGGAAGGATGCGGGCTGCTTCGTCTATGGCACTTTCAGGCAGATTCATAAGAAGATATTTCTTGCGGCGGCTTACCTTGACAGACGCAATTCTGAAAAGTATCTCATCGAGAACGGCTTTGTCATCGTCGCTAAGGTTTCCGCTCGAGATGAGGACAGCCTCGGATTCGAACACCTTTTCCACTTCCTTCAGACCGTTGGCAACCAAAGTGCCCCCTGAGGACACTATATCAAAAATCGCATCGGCTATGCCTGCGGCCGGTGCAATCTCCACTGAACCGGTAATGACTTCTATCTTGGCCGCAATGCCGTTCTTTTCAAGAAAACCGCGCAGGATATTGGGATATGAAGTGGCTATTCTCTTGCCCTCGAACCACTGGAGACCTTCATATTGCTCGCTCTTGGGAATGGCAAGGCTTATGCTGCACCCACCAAACCCGAGACGCTCTACAACTTCCACTCCGCAATCTTTCTCGACGACCTCATTCAACCCGACTATTCCCAACGAGGCCGTGCCGCAGGAAACGACCTGTGGGATATCGTCATCCCGCAGAAACAGGACTTCAACGGGGAAATTTGAAGCTTTGGCCAGGAACTTCCTCTTGGAGTCATCTATATTCACCCCTATCTCCTTCAGGAGCGCCAGGCAGTCTTCGTTGAGCCGGCCTTTTGACTGTAACGCTATTCTGAGCATAAAAACCAATAATCAATTATTCATATCATCGCCAGACACAATGCAGGCGCTGCGGCGGCAAGCGACAACTGCCGGTTCGGGGCAGGAACAAACGGTCGAATGTCTCCTGTATGGAAGGAACCGTGGCTGGCATAAAAACCGCAGATGCAAATTTACATAAAATAGCGGCTTGTATCAATACTTCCGAGTATTTCATCAAACTCACTTTTCCGAATGACTTAAAATCCTTATTGGGGTGACAACGATGCCGCCGCCTTCGCAGCGCACGAAAGCGTGCTATACAGAGACGAGACCGGGGACAGCATCCCTCCCTGTCAGCGGTACCACTCCACAGAGTCTTTAATACCCGCCAGACATACTATGTCACCCTCTTCGAAAACAAAATCCTTCGTGATATCTGTTATCAGGCGCTCGCTACGCTCCACGTCGATGACGGCGCAGCCCGATGAACGCATATCAAGGTCGCAGAGACGCTTGCCTAGAAGCAACGAATTACTGCTCACCACTATGCTTTCAACGGCGAAATTGTCATTCTGCCCAGCCGTACCGGCATTGGCACGCCGGCTCATTTCTTCGGCAAAATGGCCTGTCTGCTCCACCGTACCGACAGCGAGCAACTTGTCGCCCGGCATTATAATTTCGTCACCGTTCGGGATGATGATGTTCCGGGAACCACGCTGTATCTTGATGATATTGACACCTGATTTGCAGCGGGAAGACATCTCCTTGAGCGTCTTTCCCACATAATCGGAATCGGGGGAAACCGTGACGGGCATCAGTTTCAAATCGTGCCCTTCAAGTTTGGATGACATCATCGTAGCCACGGGCGCTTGTGATTTCTCCATCTCGTCCTTGGCATTCAGGTTGGTAAAGAAACGCGATTCAATGGAAGAATAGCGTTTCGAGTGTTTCCTCGCAAGGATGAAGAACACCACGAAAAGGATGAAGATGAGAACTGTGAGCCAGCCAGGCATCCTTGTGAATATCTCGATGGCGGAAAGCAGGAATATGACGGCTATGATTATCCTGAGCAGAATGAAGGCGGCAATGGGCATACGCAATTTAGGGTCCTTCTTGATGAGATCTCCCACCAGCGCACGCAAGTCGGGTCCCGTGACGGCAAGTCCGAACAGGAATGGGGACAGAGCCGCAAGGGTGACCATAACTTCGATGAATGTCCGGAGAGCGTAGGGCATAAACGGGAAAAGCGCGTCGGCGACTTTCGGCAGATATGTCTTGGCTGCAAGAAGTATGAAGAAAATGAGCAGAGAATAAATCAATACCCTGATTGTGTATTTTTTCAGGAATTCCTTGAGAAGGTTAAGTTCCGCCTTGCTCTTGCCGGAATCGGCATTCGCACGTTTGTTGATTAAAGAGAGGAAGGCCGGCGGAAGAATCCTGTGAAGCCATCCCGAAACCGGGTCTGCGGCTTTTATCATATACGGTGTGGTGAAAGTGGTGATTACCGACACCGATATGATTACCGGATAGATGAAATCTCGCAGCACTCCGAGAGAACAGCCGAGTCCCGCGATGATGAACGAGAATTCACCGAGTTGCGGAAGGCTGAAACCGATGTGAAGCGCAGTGTCCAGATTGCGGCCGGCAAGCAGCACTCCGGTCGTCGAAAAGACGAGTATGCCGGCCATCGCCACTATCGTAAGCAGCAGTATGGTCGGCCAGTAGGCCACGATGACGGAAGGGTCTACCATCATTCCGACCGAAACGAAGAAAATCGCGCCGAAAAGGTTCTTGATGTTGACGGTGATTTTCGAGATTCTCTCCCCTTCGACCGTCGAAGACAATATCGACCCCATCAGGAAAGCCCCGATAGCGGACGAGAAACCCGAAGCGTTGGCCATAATGACCAGCAGGAAACACAGGCCGACGCTGATGAGCAGAAGAATCTCATCGGACAGATAATTTTTTGCCCGATTGAAAAGTGTCGGAATGACGAATATCCCCACAAGGAAGCATAGTACAAGAAAAGCCACCAGCTTTCCGAGCGAGAGCATCATATCCAGTCCTGAGAACTGGTTGCTGACCGCCAGTGTGGAGAAGAGAACCATCATAAGCACGGCAAGCAGGTCTTCTACCACAAGCAGGCCGAATACCAGCGGAGAATGCGGTGAATTCTTTATTCCGAGGTCATCGTATGCCTTTATGATGATGGTGGTGGAACTCATCGACAGCATTCCTCCCAGAAAAAGGCTCTCCAACATTGTCCACCTCATAAGCGAGCCTGTCATAATGCCGACCAGAAGCATCCCGAGACA
>JAKSKB010000037.1 GCA_024401975.1 Bacteroidales bacterium
AGTGGAAAAGGTTAAGTCGGAAAGTGCACCCAAGATGAAGGAGTACGAGGACAAGTTGGAAACTCTAGGAGACAGGAACAGCTACAGCAAGACGGATCCGGACGCCACGTTCATGCGCATGAAGGAGGACGCGATGAACAACGGCCAGACGAAGCCCGGGTACAACATCCAGATAGCCACTGAGAACCAGTTCATCACCAACTACGGCATCTTCTGGCGTCCTAATGATCAAGGTACGCTGATACCGTTCCTGACATCGTTCAGCGACAGATACGGCATGCAGAGCGACGAAGTGTGCGCGGACTCCGGATACGGCAGCGAGCAGAACTATGCACATATGTTCGGCAATGGAATCGTGCCGTATGTCAAGTACAACATGTTCCATGCGGAAGACCACAAGAAATACAGGGACAATCCCTTCCTGCCCAAGAACATGTTCTACAACAAGGATGAGGACTACTATGTGTGTCCGATGGGGAGGCATATGAAACACACGTATGACACCTCGTCAAAATCCGACCTCGGATATGTGTCTGTAATAAGCGTATACCGTACGGAATCCTGTGAAGGATGCCCTCTACGGGGGATGTGCTACAAGGGAAAGGCCCCGTACAGGGAAATCGACGTCAACCATCAGGCAGACGAATATAAGGCTACCGCAAAAGAGTTGCTCACAAGCGAACGGGGGCTATATCACAGAAGCAATCGCCCTATTGAACCCGAGGCCGTCTTCGGCGATATCAAGCAGAATCACGGCTTCAAGCGCTTCAAGCTGAAGTCCAACGTGAAAGTCAATGTTGAGTTCGGCCTCGTAGCTCTGGCACATAATCTCAGGAAATACATTGCAGTAGAGCGGATGCGCAGCAATGCGGTCAGCAGTTGCCTCTGAGAGGCCTGTCCACCCCCGGACAGGGGCAGGGGGAAGGGTCCGCCGGAGACAAGTTCCGCGTCAGCGGGACGCAGGAAACGGTGGAAGGGGCCGGAGCGAACGAAGTGAGCGGAGTCCTCTCAGAGGCAAGCTGCTGCCGCTGCGGAGCTCCGCTCATAAAAAAATAAGAGGCCGACCCTTTTTAGTCGACCCCTTGGAGCGGAAAACGAGACTCGAACTCGCGACCCCGACCTTGGCAAGGTCGTGCTCTACCAACTGAGCTATTTCCGCATCGGGACTGCAAAGATATAGATAAAATACTTCTTTGCAAATTTTTTCAATCATTATCCGTAATAATTTTCTATATTCGAAACAAATTCGAAAATCATGTCAAAAAAAATCATTATCGCCGCGACACTTGTCATAGTCGCCTCCTGCTCGACGCAACCAGAAAAATATTCGGGAACCTACACCGGAAAGAACCTTGACCACGTCTCTTTCCCGATGGGAGGAATCGGTGCGGGAATGATATGCGTGGAAGGGACCGGAGCATTGTCCGCCTTTTCCCTCTTCCATTACCCGGACCTGACAAACGAGCCTTCCACATTCTCGGCCATCCACGTCGAGGGCTACGAAAACGCCTCGAAGGTACTCGAAGGGAACGTGCCCGACTACAAGCTGTTCGGCCGCGAAGGTGCAGGCTTCGGTGCCGGATCGACCACTTGGGGCATGCCGCGCTTTGAACGGTGCACTTTCACAGGACGCTTTCCTTTCGCGACAATCGACCTCAGCGACAGCGACGTACCCCTGGACGTGAGCCTGCTGGCCTGGAGTCCGTTCGTTCCCAACGACGAAAACGCCTCAAGCCTGCCGGTGGCCTGTCTCGAATACAGTTTTACCAACACCAGCTCAAAGAAACTCGATGCCGTCTATACTTTCAGCACGGCCAACTTCCTTGACAGGAATGAATTAACGCACGGCTATATAACCGATATGGAAAACGGCTTCGTACTCAATGCCGCCGCTAATCCGGACCGTCCTTTCGATGAGGGTCATATGGCCGTTTACACTGACAGACCGGGCACCGTGGTGGACGGATGCCGGTTCAGGGGAGGATGGTTCGACGCCCTTACAATGGAATGGAACAAGGTCGAGGCCGGAATCATCAATGACAGACCTGCAGCGGACTTCACGGAAGGTCAGTTTGGAGCATCGCTCAGCGTCCCGCTCAGCATAGAGCCGGGATCCACTCAGACCGTTCGTCTCAACCTGGTATGGTATGTTCCTACAAGCGATCTGTCACACTACGACAGTGAAGTCAACGAAGGCTTCAAACCCGCCACGTATGAGCCCTGGTACAGTCACAGATTTTCAAATCTGCAGGAACTGGTCGCCTTCTGGAATGACAACCGCGAATCCCTGAAAGAACGTTCCGAACTCTTCTCCGACACTTTTTTTGCATCCACGCTTCCTTCCGAAGTGGTGGACGCGGTCGCATCCAACCTTTCCATATTGAAATCCCCCACCGTTCTCCGGCAGCACGACGGAAGATTCCACGCATATGAAGGGAGCGGTGACCGTAACGGTTCCTGCCCAGGCACTACCACACACGTCTGGAACTATGCGCAGGCATTGCCTCATCTTTTCCCGAGGCTCGAAAGGTCCCTGCGTGAAACCGAATTTTTCGTCAATCAGAACGAGGAGGGGCATCAGGCTTTCAGAGGGGCGCTCCCCATCCGTCCGGTCAAACACGATTTCCACGCTGCGGCGGACGGACAGCTCGGAGGCATCACCAAAGTTTACCGCGACTGGCGAATATGCGGTGACGACGAATGGCTCAAAGCCATATTCCCCAAGGTCAGGGAAAGTCTCGACTACTGCATACGCACCTGGGACCCGGACCGCGACGGCTCGATGCGCGAACCGCAGCACAACACCTATGACATAGAGTTCTGGGGAGCGAACGGGATGATGATGTCCTTCTATGCATCAGCCCTCGACAGCTACTGTGCAATGGCGGACTATCTGGGGGAGGACTGCACTTCTTACAGGGCACTTTTGGACAAGTGCGTCTCTTATATGGAAGACAATCTGTGGAACGGCGAGTTCTTCATCCAGAAAGTGGAATGGGAAGGCCTCAACGCCGGCAGCCCCCTTGAAGTCAAGTCATATCAGGGCAATTACAGTCCCGAAGCTCTGGAAATACTGAAGAAAGAGGGTCCGAAATACCAGTACGGCACGGGCTGTCTCACGGACGGTGTACTTGGCTGCTGGATGTCGCTTACAAGCGGCAGACCTGAACCCCTGAACAGAGATTACGTGCTGAGCCACCTCAACTCGGTGTATAAGTACAACTACACTTCCGACCTCAACGACCACGCCTGCACACAACGTCCCGGCTATGGCGGAAGACACGATGCGGGCACCCTCATATGTACCTGGCCCAACGGCGGCAAGCCCCAGCTTCCGTTCGTGTACAGCGATGAAGTGTGGACCGGCATCGAATATCAGGCGGCCGCTCACCTCATTTTTGAAGGTGAACTGGAAAAGGGTCTCAGGATGGTCCGCGCAGTACGCGACAGGTATGACGGAACCGTACGCAACCCTTACAACGAGTACGAGTGCGGCAACTTCTACGCCAGGGCGATGGCAAGCTACAGTCTCCTTCAGGCATTGACCGGGGTACGCTATGACGCTGTGGAAAAGACCCTTTACATAAGCCCGAATATGAAAGGGGATTTCCGCACCTTCCTGAGCACCAACTTCGGCTATGCCTCAGTGGGTCTGAAGGGAGGGAAACCTTTCATTGAAGTAAAGGAAGGCGACATCCCCGTCTCGGAAATAGTCGTCGAGTGACAGAGCCCGGAGCAGGCTACTTCACTTCAAGGACATCTCCGTGGTCTGCGGCCACGACATCTTTCCAATGCCCGGTGTACCCCGGTTGTTCGAGACCGTCAGGTATGCCGGGCGAATATGTACTGTGGATGAATTCACCGTTTTCGTCCTGCGCTTTGACATTGCCGTCTATGAACTTGACCAGAAGGGTCTGCTCCAAAGCGAACCAGGTCGAAAATTGTCTTTGGGCAGTATCAATGCTGTACCGCGTCAGTTTCCTGCGTATGCGGTTCAGCAGACAGCGGCCGGGCTTTTTGCGGGACGACCAGATTTCCATCATCTTCTTATCCAACTCCGGCACGTAAGTGAACATCTGCCCGTTTTCGAAAGCGTCCGCTTCCCGACGCACGTAAGAGGCCATATGGTCATACATCTTATAACAGGAGTTCGCCACGCGGTTGCAAATCCAGAAAGCGGAGGTCGGAGAATAGTGGAGGAGATCACCGTTTCCTACCCTGAAACACTCCGGCACACGCTTCGTACTCGCATAAATCGGTGAAAGATACGACGTGGCCGCATCGTCGCAGCCGAACCAGAGCAACCCTCCGATAACGTCCGGATAAGCACCCCTCGCCTGAGCAACGAACCAGAACCCTGTCTGCTGGGTTGCAATGGCCCGCTCGTTAACGTATTTCTTCCCACCGGACTCGAAATCCATAGGCCGCCACCTGTAGGGAAGGGCATTGCCGCCGGCACCTATATCTCTGGTCATATCCATCGGAGTCCCCTCATAATGGTCACGCATCACGTCTGCGACATCCTTGACGGTAATTTTACGTTCCGGTTTCACGAACAGGGGCATCTCTCCGTCGAGATTGGAGCCCATCGCAAAGTCGAGCCAGTCTGACGCAGGCCGGGACAGTTCGCCCCCTTCGGGACCGACGTAGGTGAAAATGCCGTCCCCAAGTATGTTGAAAGCACTCCAGGTGCGTGCCTCGCAGCCTCTTGCACCGCTGAAATCAAGCGGGTTGTACGCATCACGGAAGGAAAATTCCTCATCCGGACCGTTGAAATAACCTTTCTCCCGGGCAAAGGAAATCACGTCCGGAGCATAAAGACAGTTATGAGGATCATCAAGAGGAAAATTCGTTATGCGCGACTGGTTCGCGTGGGCGCATACATATCCGTCCGGAATACGTCTGGCCACCCATACTATGCCCTTGTTACCGGGTCCTTTGCCAATCAGCTCCATTATCCAGGCTTCTTCCTTGTCCGCTATGGAAAACGTCTCTCCCGACGAAGGATAACCGTATCCGTTGGCGAGCGACACTATTGTCTCTATAGCCTCTCGCGCAGTCGACGCCCGCTGAAGAGTCACGTAGATGAGCGAACCGTAATCCATCACTCCGGTACTGTCCGCCAGTTCGGGCCTCCCTCCGAAAGTGGTCTCGCCTATGATCAACTGGCGCTCGTTGATGTTGCCTACAGTCTGGAAAGTATGCCTGACCTGTGGGATTTCACCCAAATATCTCTGCGTATCCCATTCATAGATGGGAAGCATAGCTCCTTTCTTCCAGTCGGCGGCTTTGTGGAAATAGAGTTCACCGAACAGCCAATGCGAATCGGCCGCATAGGAAACCATACAGGAACCATCCGCACTGGCACCTTTGGTCACTATCACGTTTGTGCAGGCATCCGCTTCAAAACTCATTCCCGGCACAATCAGGGCCAGAACAATCAGACTGAAGTAAAATTTTCTCATTTTGCCTTTTATCATTAAATTAGTAATTTTGTCAGGATATTCCTTAACGGATGCAAATCTAAACATTTTTTGTATGAAACCTCGTTTTGCAATGACGCTTTCTCTGTTTCTCACCGTCTGCTTCGCCTGCGCCGCGCAGACAAGCGGTTCAGATGAAGAAAGACGGCAGAAAACTCTGGACGGCATTTATGAGGCTGTGGAAAAGCAGGTTGAGATTGACACCAGAACCTACGGACTGGCGGACTGGCAGGTTTTCAAGATTGATTCGACACTGGTCCACGACTATATCGCGATGCTGGACGAGTCCGAAGCCCTCTCCAAGAAAGGTGTGGGCAAGAGCGACTATTATCAGAAGATACAAGACAAATGGTTCGAAAGCATATACAACTCATATATGCAGGTGCTTGACGACGAGCAGAGGGACAAATATCTGAAGGCGGGAGCCGCACGGGACAAGAAAAAGAGAGACAAAAGAGCCGGAAAGTAAAAAATCACGGATATGAACAGGGAAACAATAGACAGACTCTCCGCTGAAATCGGGGAACTCAAGTGTGCCACACGCAAGGATGTCGAGGAGGCAAGAGTGCGCTACCTCGGCAAGAAAGGCGAAATAACCGCATTGTTCGAGGAATTCAGGTCCATAGCGCCTGACTTGAAAAAGGAATTCGGGCGGGTCCTCAACGAGCTCAAGCAGGCTGCGACGGCAAAAATCGAAGAGCTGAGGGCCTCCGTCGATGACAATGCCTCACCGCAGGGACCGAAGGAAGACCTGTCGATGCCGGGCGACCCGATGGAGCTCGGTTCACGGCATCCCGTCTCGATTGTACGTCAGGAAATCGTCGACATCTTCCGCAAATTCGGCTACGACGTGGCCGAGGGACCTGAAATAGAAGACGACCATCACGTCTTCGAGGCGCTCAACTTCCCTCCCAACCACCCTGCCCGTGATATGCAGGACACGTTTTTCGTATCAACGGGGCATATCAACCCCCTCCTGCTCCGCACGCACACTTCCAGCGTACAGGTGAGAGCTATGGAACAGATGCCTCTGCCCATCCGCGTAATCTGCCCCGGAAGAGTGTTCAGAAACGAAGCGATAAGTGCCCGCGCGCACTGCATCTTCCATCAGGTGGAAGGTCTTTACGTGGACGAGGGCGTTACATTCGCCGACCTCAAACAGGCAATACTGCTTTTCGCCCGTGAGATGTTCGGGCCTGAGACCGAAATCCGCATGCGCCCTTCATATTTTCCGTTCACCGAGCCCTCAGCGGAGGTGGACGTAAGCTGCAACATCTGCAAAGGAAAGGGTTGCAACATCTGCAAAGGCACCGGCTGGCTTGAGATTCTGGGATGCGGGATGGTTGACCCCAACGTTCTGGAAGCCAGCGGTATCGATTCGCACAAATACTCAGGATTCGCCTTCGGAATGGGTCTCGAACGCATAGCGATGCTCAAGTGGAGGGTCAACGACCTCCGGCACTATTTCGAGAACGACCTCCGCTTCCTCCGCGAGTTCGCCACCTCGGTGGAAGTCTGAAAAACTGATTTCTCAATTCTCCAGGACTATGCCCCCGTCACGGACGTCAGCTGTGATGACAGAGTCCTTGTGCACTTCACCTGAAAGTATTGCAGAAGCCAGACGGTTGACGAATTCGCGTTGGAGGAGTCTCTTTACGGGTCTCGCGCCATAATCGGCATCATAACCGTTTTCGGTCATATAATCTTCGAACGCCTTCGTGAAATTGAGTTCGACCCCTTCCTGCGTGAGAGTGTTGCTGAGCAGATTCATCTGGATGCGGACAATCTCACGGATGTCATCTATGGAAAGCGTCTCGAAAGTGATGATTTCATCGATTCTGTTGAGGAATTCAGGCCTCATCGCCTCCCGCAGTTCATCGGCCTTGAGGTTGGAAGTCATTATCAGTATGGTGTTCTTGAAATCTACGGTCCGGCCCTTGTTGTCGGTCAGACGCCCGTCATCCAACACCTGCAGAAGGATGTTGAACACGTCCGGATGGGCTTTCTCAATCTCATCCAGGAGTATGACCGAATAGGGCTTGCGGCGCACGGCTTCGGTAAGCTGGCCGCCCTCGTCGTAACCGACGTATCCCGGAGGAGCGCCGACCAGACGCGACACGGAGTGGCGTTCCTGATACTCGCTCATATCTATACGGGTGATCATATTCTCGTCATTGAACAGGAACTCAGCGAGAGCCTTGGCAAGTTCGGTCTTCCCTACGCCGGTAGTGCCGAGAAAGAGAAAGGATCCTATAGGTCTCTTTTCACTTGAAAGCCCGGCCCGTGAACGTCTGACGGCATCGGAAACCGCCTGTATGGCCGGATTCTGCCCCACGACGCGCCTATGGAGTTCGCTTTCCATACGGAGAAGTTTATCCTTCTCGCTCTCCAGCATCCTGTTGACAGGTATTCCGGTCCACTTCGCCACCACTTCAGCCACATCTTCCGGCGTGACCGATTCCGTGATGATGGGGTTTTTCACGGCAGCCTGCCGCGCGCTCAAATCCTCGATTTTCTTCTTCGCCGCTGCAATCTTTCCGTATCTGAGTTCGGCCACGCGGCCATAATCCCCGCTGCGTTCCGCAATTGCAGCTTCGCTTTTGTAATCGTCTATCTCCTGTCTTGCGCTCTGGAGACCGGCAAGTATTTCCTTTTCTTCCTCCCAGCATCGCGTGAGTTCTTTCCTGCGGGATTCAAGTTCCTTGAGCTCGGATTCGATTTTCTCCATCTTGAGTGACACGCCCTCCCGCCTGATTGCCTCCTTTTCGATTTCGAGCTGGCGAATCCTGCAATTAAGATCATCGATAGGCTCCGGGACGGAATTCATCTCAAGCCTCAGTTTCGATGCAGCCTCGTCTATGAGGTCGATGGCCTTGTCCGGGAGAAAACGGCTGTTGATGTATCGGTGTGAAAGATTGACGGCTGCAATCAGAGCGTCATCCTCTATGCGGACCTTGTGGTGGTTCTCATATTTTTCCTTGATGCCTCTGAGAATGGCAATGGACTCCGCAGGCGTCGGCTCATCCACCGTGACTTTCTGGAAGCGCCTCTCGAGAGCCTTGTCGGTCTCGAAATATTTCTGATACTCGTCGAGAGTGGTGGACCCTATGGTCCTGAGTTCCCCGCGCGCGAGCGCGGGCTTCAATATATTGGACGCGTCCATTGCACCTGACGTGCGTCCCGCACCCACGAGGGTGTGAATCTCGTCGATGAACAGTATTATCTCCCCGTCACTTTCCACCACTTCTTTCACCACGCCCTTGAGTCTTTCTTCGAATTCACCCTGATATTTCGCGCCTGCGATGAGGGAGCCCATATCGAGCGAATAGATTTTCTTGCTTTTCAGATTCTCCGGGACATTCCCGTCAATTATCTTTATCGCTATGCCCTCTGATATGGCCGTCTTCCCTACGCCTGGTTCACCTATCAGTATGGGATTGTTCTTCGTGCGCCGCGACAGAATCTGAAGTACCCTGCGTATCTCTTCGTCGCGCCCTATTACCGGGTCAAGTTTCCCGCCTGCCGCCATATCGCAGAGATTGACGGCGTACCTGTTCAAAAATTCAAATTTGCTGTTTTCCATAATTCAATAAAAATAACGCCCGCCACTGTGGGCGAGCGTTTCAATCTCAAATAATATTCCAGCCCCGGAAGGCTGACAATCTGTCAGTTCCCGGAAGGTGTCTCCTGCCCGGCTTCGGGAGATGTCTGCACCGGTGCGGAAGGGAACTCCGGAACCTGTTGTTCCGTAGCCGACTTCTCTATCCTCTCGGTCACGTCAATGCCGGCACTGCCGGTACCCGTCGTGAAAGACGCCACTATGGAAACCACAAGGATGAACGCAACGAGCCCCCAAGTCACCTTTTCAAGCAGATCGGCTGTCTGTCTCACTCCCAGAGTCTGATTGCCCGCCACGAAATTGCTGGCGAGTCCCTCGCCTTTGCCGTTCTGAAGAAGGACGACGAGAACGAGAAGTATGGATGCGATTATGACGAGAATGGTCAAAATTGTAAATAATGCGGTCATATTGTCGTTGTTTTAATTTCCTTGTTTATCCAATTCCTCAATCAAGGCTGCAAAGTAAGCACTTTTTTCCGGATATCGCAACATTAGCTTCGAATAAATGTCTTTCGCCTGCGCTGAATAACCTTGATCGGTATATACCCTCGCGAGAGTCTCCGTGCAGTAATCCGGGAATTCCTCTTCCCCCGGAGACGTGTTTCCCCTTTCTCCGTCGACCTTTGAGACGAACGTACGGAAGATGTTGTCCCCCTCCCTCCTTACCGCATCATACTGCTCCTGCGAAAAGAAATCTCCCCCGACGACCACGACCCTCCTCTCCTGCGGAGTACTGATGACAGAGCGTATTTCCCCCATCTCACGCTGGTCAACGGAATCCCGCTCCGTTCTCAGCAGGCTGCGCTTTCCGACATACAGAGCCGCTTCCGCCCCGCGTCCGCTGCGTCTGGCAAGTTCGGCACGCGCCGCGGCAAACCACGGGAAACTGTTCACCATCCCCGCGAGTTCGCTGAAACTCAATTCCGAAAAAAACTTGTCCATATAGATTTACCAGTTTGCGACCGTCGCATTGAAGATGTCATCCACCAGAAGTTTCACGATTTCCTCACATAATCCGCTTTCCACGGCTTCAAGAGTGTTTTGCGAATCATAGTCGGCATATTGCGTGAAACTCTTTTCAAAATCCTCTTCAGGATATTTCCTGTTGGTAAATGTAATCTTGACGGTGATGCTCAGGCGGTTCTGCGCAGCAACCTCCTCCGCGGTCACTGCGGATGCCGAAATCTTGTAGTCGGTGATGTTCCCGGCAATCTCTATGTCTCCGTCCATTTCCACTTGCTCGAGTGAAGTCATCTTCCGGAACTGCAATTTGATGGCTTCCGTAAGATCATTGCTCAGGCTAGGGTTCACTTTCAACGCCCTGTTTTCAAAGAAATCGATAGTGACGCTCTTGACATCCGGCTGTATGGAAGTGCCCGTGAAAGAGTACACACCGCAACCGGCGAAGAGAAATGCCGCTGCAACGGACAGGATAATGGCCTTGTTCAATACCTTTCTCATCGTCATTTGCTTGAAATTCTTCTGTAAAGGGTCCGTTCCGAAATACCGAGTTCACGGGCCGCCAGCTTGCGGTTTCCGTTGTATTTTTCGAGAGCCTTTCTTATGTTTTCCTCTTCCGCTTTATGGAGGGAAAGGTTTGCCGGCTCCTGCACCGCCTGATTTTCCTGCCATTCGGCCTCCTCCGGAGCCTCACGACTATGCTCCGGGGCAGGAGTGTAGTCGCGCGCCGGAATCATAGGATGACCGCCGCCGCTTCCGAATACCGCCCGCTTGAGGTCATCCACCTCCCGCTTGAGGTCCAGCAAAGCCTTGACGAACATCTGCTTGTCCGAAGGGGACATCCTGTCCTCCTGACCGTGAAGGTCGGCTGGTACGGGTATGCAATCGTTGCTTTCCTCCGGTATGTATCTGGCAAGGGCGGCCGCGGACAATTCCGTCTTCTCTGAGTCTCCGCGTCCGATTGTCTCCATTGCCGAAACTGAATCCGCTATGCTCTTGAGTTGTCTTACGTTGCCCGGCCAGCGGTAATTTTGCAGAAGGGATATGGCCTCGTGGCTGAGAGTCACCTTCGAGGCGCGGTATTTTTCGGAGAAATCCGAAGTGAACTTGCGGAACAGCAGATAAATGTCATCCTTCCTTTCGCGCAGGGACGGCATATTCACCTGTATGGAATTCAACCTGTAATATAGGTCTTCCCTGAAACGCCCCCGGCTCACTGCATAGGGAAGATTCACATTTGTAGCGGTGATGATGCGCACGTCAGTGGTCGACACCTTCGACGAACCGACCTTGAGATATTCCCCGTTCTGGAGCACGCGCAGGAGCATTGCCTGAGTGGAAGAGGGCAGGTCACCCACCTCATCGAGAAACAGGGTGCCCCCGTCAGCCTCCTCGAAATAGCCCTTTCTTGCTTCGGTCGCACCGGTGAAAGACCCCTTCTCGTGCCCGAACAGTTCGGAATTGATGGTTCCTTCCGGAAGACCTCCGCAATTGATAGCCAGATATTTTCCGTTACGTCGGCGACTGTACTGGTGGATTATGCGGGGTATCACGTCCTTTCCTGTTCCGCTTTCGCCGCAAATCAGGACCGGCAAGTCATAGGGGGCAACCGCGACGGCTGTTTCGATGGCCCGGTTGAGGCCGGCATCGTTCCCTATGATGTCGAACTTGTTCTTGATTCGTTGCAAATCCTGACTATCCATACGATAAAATAATACGAATTTGGATTACAAAGTTAACAAAAGTTTAGATAATTCTATTTTATTGATTATATTTGCCGCGATTGAACGAAATTTTAAAACTTTAATATTCTTTCGTTTTTATTATGAAAAAAGCATTGTACTCATTTGCAGCAGTCCTCGTAGGGCTTGCAGCAGTATCCTGCTCCTCCGTCGAAAAGATGGCAAAGCAGGCCGAGAACGTGATTGTAAAATGCAATCCGGAGGTTCTCGAACTCATCGGTGGCACAATCGAGCCGACCGTTACCGTTACTTATCCGAAGGGTTATTTCCAGCCCAAAGCCATCCTCAAAGTCACTCCCGTTATCGTATATGAAGGCGGTGAGGAAGCTATGGAGCCTCTCTACTATCAGGGAGAGGGCGTGAAGGACAACAACAAGACTGTCGCAAAGGACGGAGCCACCATTACCGAAAAGCTCTGCTTCAACTACAAGCCGGGGATGGAGAAGTCTTATCTTGAGCTTCGCGGAATCGCTACCATAAAAAAGAAATCCGCCAACCTCCCCAGCAAGAAAGTCGCTGACGGACTCAACACGACCTGCCTTCTCGTGAAGAAGGACGGCACCGTTTCCTACAAGGCCGACAACTATCAGGCTTTCATATCTCAGACTGCGGAAGGTCAGATTCTCTATACCATCAATTCCGCAGACGTACGTGGCAAGGAACTCAAATCTCAGTCCATCAAGGATTTCCAGAATGCTCTTGACGAAATCAACGCCAACGAGAGAAAGACTCTCAAGGGAACCGAGGTTGTAGCTTACGCTTCACCTGACGGTGGACAGGATCTCAACTCCAAGCTCTCCGACAAACGTGCCGCTTCCGCTCAAAAGGCATGGGGCAAAGTTGTCAAGGGACACGAGGCTTCAGATCCCGAAGTAAAGAGCATAGGTCAGGACTGGGAAGGCTTCCAGGAGCTCGTTTCCAAGTCTGACATCGAGGACAAGGATCTCATTCTCCGCGTTCTTTCGATGTACAGCGATCCCGCTGTCCGTGAAAGCGAAATCAAGAACATGTCCGAGGTTTACAGCGAGCTCAAGGGTGGCGTTCTTCCCGAACTCCGTCGCGCCCGCTTCATCGCCAACGTGGAATTCAAGAACTACACGACCGAAGAGCTCAAGGCTCTCATCGAGGACAATATCGACATTCTTGACGAAGAGGCTCTCCTCCACTCTGCGACTCTCGTTAAAGACGCAGCCAAGAAGATTGAAATCTACGAAAAGGCCATCTCCAAATTCAACAGCGCCCGCGCTCAGTTCAACAAGGGTGTCGCCCTTCTCGAGCAGGACAAGGTTGATGCGGCAGCCAACGCATTCGCAAAATGCGACGCAGCAGATCCCGACGTAAAGAACGCCAAGGGTGTGATTGCTCTCCGCAAGGGTGACCTCAACGGAGCGGCCGCCATCTTCAAGTCAATCTCCACCTGCGACGCAAAGGCCAACCTCGGAGTGATCAACATCCTCCAGGGTGATTATGCACAGGCTGAGAAGAATCTTGAGAACGCCTGCTGCTTCAACAAGGCTCTTTCCCTCATCCTCAACAACAAACTTGACAAGGCTGAAGCAGCCATCAAGTGCCAGTGCCCTGAGTCCAACTATCTCCGCGCCATCATCGCCGCCCGCAAGGGCAACGCTGATCAGGCAAAGGCCTGCCTTGAGAAGGCAAAGGCTTGCCCTGAGCTCGCGAAGAGGGCTGAGAAGGATATAGAGTTCGCAGCTATCTAATCACAATACGCAACAGACAAAAAGGGGGATGGTCAAAAGCCATCCTCCTTTTGTTTCACCCCCGCTGATGACGCCTTATCGGAGTCGGGCGGCTTTTTATGCCAAGCGTTTTGTTAATTGACTATTTATTAGTATATTTGCACCCCCTTATTTAAGGGATAAAAACATAATTTATTTATTAACAAACATTTATGCCAACAATTCAACAATTGGTTCGCAAAGGACGCGAGGTCATCACTCTCAAGAGCAAGTCTCGCGCGCTGGATGCTTGTCCTCAGAAGCGTGGCGTATGCCTGCGTGTGTACACAACCACACCCAAGAAACCTAACTCCGCTATGCGTAAGGTTGCCCGTGTACGTCTTTCCAACACAAAAGAGGTCAATGCATACATCCCGGGCGAAGGCCACAATCTTCAGGAGCACTCCATCGTACTTGTACGCGGAGGCCGTGTGAAGGACCTCCCCGGTGTACGTTACCACATCCTTAGAGGAGCTTTGGATACCGCTGGCGTAGAAGGAAGGACCCAGTCCCGTTCTCTCTACGGAGCCAAAAGGCCGAAGAAATCTAAGAAGTAGTTTTTTAACATTTTCACCTATTTACATTTTTTGAAATGAGAAAATCGAAGCCTAAAAAGAGGATTCTACTTCCTGATCCTAAGTATCACGACACAAGTGTGACTCAATTCGTGAACAATCTTATGTTGCAGGGGAAGAAGAGTATCGCGTATTCTATTTTTTACGATGCCATTGACATGGTAGGCGAGAAGATGAAAGATTCTGACAAGGCTCCTCTCGATATTTGGAGGAAAGCTCTCGAGAACGTAACCCCTCAGATTGAGGTGAAGTCACGTCGTATCGGTGGAGCGAACTTCCAGGTGCCTACCGAGTTGAGACCGGAAAGGAAAATTTCGCTTTCAATGAAGAATATGATAAACTTCGCCCGCAAGCGTTCCGGCCACTCCATGGCAGAAAAACTTTGTGCTGAAATCATTGCCGCCTACAACAACGAAGGCGGTGCTTTCAAGAGAAAAGAAGATATGCACCGTATGGCAGAAGCCAACAAGGCGTTTGCACATTTCCGCTTCTAATCTTTCATCCGTAGATGGCAAGAAATCTTCAGTTTACAAGGAACATCGGCATCATGGCTCACATCGATGCCGGAAAGACCACGACTTCGGAGCGTATTCTCTATTATACAGGGAAGACGCACAAGATCGGTGAAGTTCACGAAGGTGCCGCCACGATGGACTGGATGGTGCAGGAGCAGGAAAGGGGTATAACCATCACTTCCGCTGCGACCACGGCCTTCTGGCACTATGGCGACAAGACATACCAGATAAATCTCATCGATACTCCGGGGCACGTTGATTTTACCGTTGAAGTGGAGCGCTCGCTCCGTGTACTCGACGGGACAATTGCCACTTTCTGCGCTGTAGGACGCGTACAACCTCAGTCTGAGACCGTATGGCGTCAGGCAGACAAGTACAAGGTTCCGAAGATTGCGTATGTCAATAAGATGGACCGCGTCGGAGCGGACTTCCTGGCCTGCGTTGAAGAAATCAAAGCGAAACTTGGCGCAAATGCGGTGCCTATTTCACTCCCTATCGGAGCGGAGGATAAATTTCTCGGAATAGTGGATCTCATTTCCCGCAAAGCCATCTATTATGATGACAGCGACGATCTGGTCAACTATCAGATAAAGGATGTCCCCGAAGATATGACCGACAGCGTCGCCTTCTGGCGCGACAAACTCGTTGAGGCTGCCGCCGAATGCGATGACGTCCTGATGGAGAAATTCTTTGAGGATCCCGAATCGCTGACCGAGGACGAAATTATCGCCGCACTCAGGAAAGGGACCGTATCAATGCAGATTGTCCCGGCCACTTGCGGTTCTTCGTTCAAGAACAAGGGTGTGCAGTTCCTGTTGGATGCCGTGATGCGTTATCTCCCCTCTCCTATCGATGTAGGGGCTGTCAAATGCGCCGACGTACAGTCAGGGCACGACATAGAATTGAGCCCGGCGGCGACGGAGCCTTTCTGCGGTCTTGTATTTAAGATTGCGACTGATCCGTTTGTCGGACGTCTCGCTTACATCAGGGCGTATTCCGGAAAACTCGATGCGGGTTCTTACGTGATGAACTCACGTTCCGGCAAGAAAGAAAGAGTTGCGCGTCTGTACCAGATGCACTCCAACCATCAGAATCCGATTGACTCGGTCGAGGCGGGAGACATCTGCGCGGCAGTCGGATTCAAGGATCTCCGTACAGGGGATACCATCTGTTCCGAGAACCGCAAGTTCGCTCTCGAGTCAATGGAATTCCCCGATCCTGTAATCGGAATCGCTGTGGAACCCAAAACGCAGAGCGACCTCGACAAACTCGGCATTGCCCTTGCAAAACTTGCGGAAGAAGACCCTACGTTCACCGTCAAGTCCGACAAGGAAACGGGACAGACCGTCATCAGCGGGATGGGAGAACTGCACCTTGACATCATCGTTGATCGTCTCCGCAGGGAGTTCGGCGTTGAAATCAACCAAGGTGCACCGCAGGTCAACTACAAGGAGTCCATCACAGGCACCGTGCAGCACAGGGAACTCTTCAAGAAGCAGACCGGTGGACGCGGCAAATTCGCGGACATCATCGTGGAAGTCGGTCCCGCCGACGAAGGTGTCACCGGACTTCAGTTCGAAAGTCAAGTCAAAGGTGGGAACATTCCCAAAGAATACATACCCTGCATACAGAAGGGATTCGAGTCCGCCATGGCGAACGGAGTCCTTGCCGGTTATGAGGTGCAGTCGATGAAAGTAACTGTTCTGGACGGATCTTATCATCCCGTCGATTCCGATCAGTTGTCGTTCGAACTTGCAGCGCGTCTTGCATTCCGTCACGCCTGTCCGAAAGCGAAACCGGTACTCCTGGAGCCTATAATGAATCTCGAGGTGGTCACACCCGAAGATTATATGGGTGACATTGTGGGAGACCTCAACCGCCGGAGAGGACAGATTGTGGCTATGGACTCCACGTCCAACGGCGCACGTATCATCAAGGCATTTGTGCCTCTTTCCGAGCAATTCGGTTATGTCACGGTATTGAGAACTCTGTCTTCCGGACGAGCGACCAGCACTATGTCATTCGACCACTATTCCGAAGTCATTCCGTCACTTGCGAAGGAGATTATCGAAAAGAGCGGATACAAGGCACTAACAGAAGAAGAATAAATTAAAAAAAACAACACTGATATGAGTCAAAAAATCAGAATCAAACTCAAATCATTCGATCATATGCTTGTGGACAAGTCCGCTGCTAAGATCGTTGAAACAGTGAAGGCAACCAATGCCAAGGTGAACGGACCCATTCCGCTTCCCACCAACAAGAAGATCTTCACTGTCAACCGCTCCACCTTCGTCAACAAGAAGGCGCGTGAGCAATTCGAGCTCGATTCCTATCGCAGACTTCTCGACATCGAGGATTCAAACGCCAAGACCGTTGACGCCTTGATGAAACTTGAACTGCCTTCGGGAGTTGAAGTTGAAATCAAAGTCTGACTTTGATAAAAATTTCTTATCTTTGCAAAGGCGGACACTTGAGTCCGCTGATGCGAATCAGGTCCCTTAGCTCAGTTGGTTAGAGCATCTGACTCATAATCAGGGGGTCGTAGGATCATGCCCTACAGGGACCACAAAAAGGGGGTTGACCAAAAAGTCAACCCCTTTTGTCTTACCCCCGCTGCTGACGCAGC
>JAKSKB010000038.1 GCA_024401975.1 Bacteroidales bacterium
TATCGCATCGTCATACGTCTTCACCCGCAAGCCGGGCGACAAGGTGATGATAAGCGGTCCTTACGGAGAATTCCTCCTGCCGGAGAACGACCCGGACAATCAGGAATACATTTTCGTCGGCGGAGGCGCCGGAATGGCACCGCTCCGTTCCCATATAATGCAACTTTTCAAGACTCTCGGCACCAAACGGGAAGTACATTTCTTCTACGGTGCACGCGCCCTGGTGGAGGCATTCTATCTGGAAGACTTTGCGGAGATAGAGAAGGAGTTCCCCAACTTCCACTTCCACCTCGCGCTTGACCGTCCGGATGCGGCGGCGGATGCGGCAGGAGTCCCTTACGTGGCAGGATTCGTGCACAACGTGATGTACGAGACCTACCTCAAGGAGCACGACGCGCCGGAAGACATCAAGTACTTCATGTGCGGGCCTCCTATGATGGTGTCATCCGTCAACAATCTGCTTGACAGTCTCGGAGTCGCTTCGGAGAACGTATTCTACGACAATTTCGGTGCATAGTTTCAAAGCAAGACAATGAAAATACTCAAATTCGGAGGCACGTCGGTAGGCACAGCCGAAAGCCTTCACAACGTAAAGAATATAGTCGAGTCCGGAGACAGGTCCATAGTGGTGGTGTCCGCTCTCGGAGGAATCACAGATCTTCTCATAAAGGCGTCAGAGCAGGCGGCGCACGGGGATACGACATATCTCGACACATTCGAGCGCATACGCAGGCGTCATCTTGAACTCATTGATGCGCTGTTCGCCTCACAAGGGCTCATCAAGAGCGCCAAAGAAGACGTCGAACGTCTTCTTGCCGCTCTCAAATCACTGTATGACAGCGTGCTGACACTTCAGGCCATCCCTGAAAAGACGCGCAGCGAGATTGTCAGTTTCGGGGAAAGGATGTCATCCCTCATCATCAGCAAATACATAAGCGGAAGCATCCTTTTCGACTCCCTTTCATTCATCAAGACCGTCAGAAAGGGAAGCAAGACGCTGCTGGACCAGGAGACCACTGAATCTCTTGTCAGAGAGGCCTTCAGCGCGACGGACCCCGGATGGAAGTATGCCATAGTGCCCGGATTCATATCCAGGGACAAGTCCAGCGGAGAGATTACCAATCTCGGACGCGGAGGCTCCGACTATACGGCAAGCATAATCGCGGCTGCCATCGAAGCCGACTGCCTGGAGATATGGACGGACGTGGATGGCTTTATGACGGCGGATCCCCGCATCATCAAGTCCTCATACGTCATCGAAGAACTCAGTTTCGCGGAAGCGATGGAACTCTGCAACTTCGGAGCCAAAGTGATTTATGCCCCCGCACTATACCCGGTATATCCGAAAGACATCCCGGTGCTGATAAAGAACACTTTCAACCCGTCCGCACCCGGCACTCTCATACGCAGGAGCGCGGAAAGGCGGCACGACCGTATCGTTACCGGCATATCTTCCATCAACGAAATCTGTCTGCTGACACTCAGCGGGTCGTCGATGGTAGGCATAGTGGGAGTTGACGGAAGGTTGTTCAAGGCATTGTCCCGCAAGGGCATAAGCGTTTTCCTCGTCAGTCAGTCCTCATCCGAGACGGGTATTTCGATAGGAGTAGGCACGGCGAGCGCGGAAGAAGCCAAAGAAGCGATAAACGAAGAATTCGGCGAAGAAATCGAGCGCAAGGTGATGAACCCCGTACATATAAGCCGGGACCTTTCGGCAATAGCCGTGGTCGGAAAGGATATGAAGCAGGCCAAAGGGGTGGCAGGAAAGCTCTTCACCACATTGGGGCGCAACAGCATAGGCGTTCTTGCCTGCGCGCAGGGCTCGTCAGAATACAACATATCGATAGTCGTGGACAAAAGTCAGTTGAAGAAAGCCCTCAACGTTATCCACGACAGTTTCTTCCTGTCCGAATACCAGGAGCTCAACCTCTTCGTCTGCGGCATAGGCACCGTAGGTTCCAACCTTCTCAGGCAGATAGAAAGCCAACGGGAGAAACTGATGGCCGAAGACAACCTCAAGCTCAACGTGGTCGGCATAGCCAGAAGCACCAAAGCCATTTTCGACCGTGACGGCATCGACTTGGCCCACTATCACGAAACGTTGGAAAAAGGGACGGACATCACTCCGAAAGTCCTGCGGGACGAAATCATAGGGATGAACATCTTCAACTCCGTCTTCGTGGATTGCACCGCAAGCGCAGAAATAGCCGGTCTCTACAAGGACTTCTTCGAGCATGGAGTGTCGGTGGTGGCCGCCAACAAGATAGCCGCCTCATCCGACTATACCAACTACGCATACCTAAAGGGGCTTTCGAGGGCCAAAGGAGTCAAGTTTCTGTTCGAGACGAACGTGGGGGCGGGACTTCCCATCATCAATACGATAAACGCCCTGCGCAACTCCGGAGACCGCATACTGAAGATAGAGGCCGTAGTGAGCGGCACCATCAATTATATCTTCAACACGCTTTCGGAAGAAGTACCTTTCAGCAAGGCCGTCAGGATGGCTCAGGAGCAGGGATACTCCGAGCCGGATCCCAGAATGGATCTCTCGGGGAAGGACGTGGTCAGGAAACTGGTGATCCTTGCCCGCGAAGCGGGATACGAGGTCAATACGGAAGACGTGGAAGCCAGCATTTTCATTCCGGAAGATTTCTTCGAATGCAGCATAGAGGAATTCTGGAAAAAGCTTCCATCGCTGGATGAGAAGTTCGAATCGGAGAGGAAGAGACTCGTCGCCGCAAACAGGAGATGGAGATTCGTCGCCAGTATGGAGGACGGCAGATACCGCGTAAGTCTCAGGGAATTTGAACTGGGACACTCATTCTACGTGCTCGAAGGCTCCAACAACATCATCCTTCTCACTACCGAACGCTACAACAGACACCCTATGCTCATTCAGGGCTATGGTGCCGGCGCTGAAGTGACTGCGGCGGGAGTGTTTGCGGACATAATGAGCATAGCCAACGTATAATCGCATTAAAAATGAAAGTAGCAATAGTAGGAGCAAGCGGAGCAGTGGGACAGGAACTGCTCAAATTACTGGAAGAAAGGAAATTCCCCGTTGATGAACTGCTCCTTTTCGGAAGCGGGAGAAGTGCGGGAAGCAGATACTCCTTCCGTGGGAAAGAAATCGAAGTCAGGCTCCTGAGCCACAACGATGACTTCAAGGGAGTGGACATCGCATTCACCTCAGCCGGTGCGGGAGTATCCCGCGAATTCGCAGAGACCATCACCCGTTTCGGAACGATAATGATTGACAACTCCAAGGCCTTCCGTATGGATGCCGACGTGCCTCTCGTAGTCCCCGAATGCAATGCAGCAGACGCATTGAATCACCCCCGGAACATCATTGCCAACCCCAACTGCACCACCATAATGATGCTAGTGGCGCTCAACCCCATAGAAATGCTTTCACATATCACGGACATACACGTGGCCAGTTACCAGTCCGCATCGGGAGCGGGAGCGCAGGCTATGGCCGAACTCGAGGAGCAGTACCGACAGACCGTGGAAGGGAAGCCCGTAACCGTTAACAAGTTCCAGTATCAGCTGGCGTACAACGTGATACCCCAGATTGACGTATTCACGGACAACGGCTATACCCTGGAGGAGATGAAAATGTTCGGTGAGACAAGAAAGATACTCCACTCCGACGTCAGATGCTCCGCCACCTGCGTACGCGTACCTACACTGAGAGCCCACTCCGAAGCCGTATGGCTGAAAACGGAGAGACCGCTCGAAATCAGTGAGGTGCGTGAAGCCTTGAGAACTGCTCCGGGAGTATCCCTCGTGGATGACCCTGCGTCAGCGTCATATCCTATGCCCCTGTTCGCTGCAGGACAAGATGACGTCCAGGTGGGACGCATACGCAAGGACCTTGCCGACGACAACGGCGTCACGCTCTGGCTCTCAGGTGATCAGATACGCAAAGGAGCGGCGCTCAACGCCATTCAGATAGCGGAATACCTGATTTCTCACAACGAATAACAAGTCGATGCGCCATTGAATTCTTCCATTATCATCGACTCTATGGCGCAAGTGGCCGCATCATAAAAGACTACAATCCTCTTGTACCCACGGGCCGCCTGCTTGACGGCTTTGAGGGTCACGACGTATCTGCCTGCCTCTCTGACGGCTTCTATAGTGGTTTTCTGCTCTTGCGAAAGTTTGAGTCCGCGTCCCTGAAAACTGTATAGCAGTGCGTGGCTGAGTCCGCGCATCATAATGTTTTTGGTCAGGTCGAACACTGTCGGTTTGGAAGACTTGCCCATCTCCATACGGTCACCGTCAATCAGAAACACGTTGCCGTCGGTGTAATCCATCAGCAGATAAGATTCCGGGGTGTAGGTCAGCATCCCCTCAAGTTCGGTTCTGGCCCCGTTGACGGCGGTGCGAACCTCCTTGAAACGCTGCCGTACCGTCTCCTTTCTCACCACGGCGTTTTCAAGCCTTTCCATTATCTGTTCCGTAGTCTCCTGCGCCGCACCCGTGGAAGCGCATACCACGCATAAGACAAGTGAAAACAGTGGTTTTCTGATGATGTCGATAATCCTCATATCCGTTTGTATTTGTCAAGTCCAGTTTCTTTCAGAAGAAGTCGGCTGCGCGTCGCAAACCTGAATAATATAGGTTGGAAAGCGTAGGTAATCAATATGGTCGACGTCATCCCTATGAGGGAACTGATTCCTATGGAATGGATGGCAGGATGCTTCGCGAAAAGAAGTGAAGCCATCACTATGATGAGCGTTACCCCGGAGAAGAATATCGCCGCCTTGTGGCACACCAGAAGTCTGTGGTTGTCGAAGCGGTAGCGGCTGACAAGTCCCTCCATCACGAAAATGCTGTAATCCACACCGATGCCGAAAACGAAGGAGGAAATCATTATGTTTATGAGATTGAACTGAATCCCGAATATCGCCATCATCCCCTGAACTACGTACCAGCTCAGGAACATAGGCATAAAGGCAATGAGCGAAAGCACTATGCTTCTGAACGATACAAGCAGCACTATCAGCACGAATATAGATGATACGAGCAGCACCACGTTGAAGTCATCGTGAGCGATTTCCACCATATCGCCGGCATAGAAAAAGGGGTCGAGCACTACGGCATGCGGCAGATTCCCCACTATGGAATTGACGGTCCCGAGATTGGCCTTGTCCAAAGTCACCGACGAGAACACCAGCCAGCCGGAGTCATTGCTCTCCACGAAATTGCAAAGAAGCGCCTCCGGTATCACCCCTGCGTCGCAAAGTGACTGCGGCTCGTAGTCGGCGTAGGCCATAAGACGGAAAGTGCCGGGAATGTCGAATCCCGTAGTCTGGTACCACCCCCGTTTTTCCGCCTCCCGTGTGAGAAGGTCATACGTCCTCTTCACGCGCCGCTCCGTCCAGTAACTCTTCCAGTATCCTATGTTTGCCAACTGTTCGTCATAGGGCACCAATACGCCCCCCACCCCGGAACAACTTTCTATCAAGCCCGCTCCCTTGAGCGAATCGAGTGTTGCGGAAAGAGCCCTGTTGCCTGCTATGGCAGAATCCAGTGTGGAAGCGTGCGCGGCATAGAACACCGATTTCCTACCCCCGAACACTTTGTCGTTGAAAACCGCCTCGGAACGCACTATTTTCGGCTCTCGATATCCTATGTGCGCGAGGTCGGTATCGAATTTTACACCACCGGAGGCGAATATGCAGACCGCTACCACTACAGCAAGAGCTATGACAATCGGGACGTTGCGGTCCAGAGGATAGGAATTTATCCTGTTGACCAGTCTGAAGGCCCTGTCACTCTTCTCCCTGTCATCCGGACTGAAAAAATGAGGGAGGAATATCAGTGTGAAAAGAGTGGTGCCGGCCATAGCGAAACTCGCGAACATTCCGAAATCCTGCAAGAGTTCGCTGGAGGTCAGGAGTAGTCCCGCAAAAGCTCCTATGGTGGTGATGCACCCCAGACAAACCGGCTTGGCCTGTTCTCTTATGACATCCTCCACGTCAGAGACAAATTTATGATGAATGATGACGTGGAGGCAGTAGCTCATCGCCACTCCCATCACTATGGCCCCTATCCCCATCGATATTATGGAAATCTCCCCCTTTATCAGATACACGGCGGCAAGGGAGAGGAGTATGCCGTAGGCTATGGGGCTGACAACGTGAAGTACTGTCCTCCTGCTTTTCAAGCAAACGAGCAGAATCAGGAATATCAGTGCGAGCGAGATACCGACGGTGATGACGAGGTCGCTTCTTATGCGTCTCGAATTGTAAGTTCCTTCGGGACCGGTCCCGTGATAAAGCACTTCGCAGTCCGGATTCATCTCCTCGAAATCACATACGCAATCCGCCAGTACGGTCTCGAACTGATTGCCGGTCTTGGTGTCCATCGTGCTGTACGAGGGAGATATGAACGCGAGTGCGAGGGTCGTGTCCTTCGAGAAAAGATGTCCGTCCGCGAATGCGTAACCGCCCATATCAGGAAGTGACATCCCGGGAAGAATGCCGCCTGCGGCGATGGCGTCGAAGGTCGCCTCGCAGAGAAGGGTGTCCAATGCCTGATAGAATTCTCCGTTCAGATGGCACGGAAGTGCATCCATCCCGTAGTAAACGATATTCATCAGGTCATCCGTATCCAACCCGGAGAAACAGTTGGCTATGCACCCGCGGCTGTCACGTTCCTCCAACAAGGCGAGAAAACTGTCCATCGCATCTCCAAGTTCGGAAGCGGACATACCGCCGTCACGTGAAAGAAGCCCGATGAAAATCTTGTCCTTGACCTTAATGTCTCCGAAAGCGACCTCACATTCACGGCTCTTGGAAGTCTGCGGGAGGAGCTTGAGTATGTTCTCCTCAAACCTTATCCGTGAAGAAAGGAAACCGAAAACGACGGTGGTGCCTATGAGTATGGCATACAGGAGGACTTTGTGAGTCCGGAAGAATCTATATACGGTAAGAAACAATTCCGCCATTCGCAGTGACCTTAAAATCTTGTAAATTTAGTCATAATCTCCCAATAAACCAAAGCCGGGCAAACCCGCCGAGCCGCAGAACCCGAGCGGATGAAATCTGTATTGAGGAATTGTCTCATCATCCGTACACCCTGACGTCGAAGCCCTTTTCTATCAGCGGAAGCAGCATCGAGCGCATCTGCTCCACGGTGAACTTCTGCAGCCCCTCCAGCGGGGAAGGCCGGTCAAGCGTGTACGCCATAATCTGTCGCGGGCGGAGTTCCCTGACTATGTCCATCCACGGGAGAAGCACTTCGGGAGCGGAAGAATCGAAATCATCGCACCGCAGGAACATCGTCTGAAGTATGAACTGCCCTTCGAAATCCTTCATTGCCTCAACCACTTTCCTCACGTCATAACCGGGCGCGGGACGGTTGATGCGGGAGGCCAGTTCATTCGAAGGGGCGTCTATTTTCAATATAGGATTGTCCACGCTGCGAAGCGCTTCCGACACACCGGGGGCGTCCAGTCTCGTGGCATTGGTAAGCACGGAGACTTTCGCATCGGGGAAATATCTGTCGCGCAGACGAAGAGTGTCACGCACTATCCCGGGAAAATCCGGATTGAGTGTAGGCTCTCCGTCACCGCTGAAGGTAATGGAATCCAGCTTCGCCCCTCCGCCTTGCAGCGAAGAAAGCCTGCTTTCAAGGGCCGATGCCACGTCCGCGGCAGACGGGAGGCGTCTGTCCCCTCTCCCGTCACGGTTCCATCCGCATTCGCAGTAGATGCAATCGAAATTGCAAAGTTTGCCCTGCTCGGGCAGCAGATTTATTCCAAGCGAATTGCCCAGCCTCCGCGAGCGGATGGGGCCGAATACCGTTTCCTCCCTGAGCATCATTTGAACGACAATCTCAAATCATACGTCAGACCGGCACAGGCGGAGAATATATGCGAAGGCTCTTCCGGCAACGACTCGCTGAAATGCCGGTTGGATGCCGCGACAAATATCCTCATCGCATCGTCCTTCAAAGGGAACCATTCGAGACGGAAACCGTATTTGAGATCCCGCAACCGCTCCATAGATACCGTCACCACGGGCCTTATCGAATCGTCGGCGATGCAGGCGAAGTCGAACTTCACCGAAGTGTTTTTCAAATCAGCGGCTTGCCTCACCGCGTAGTTGGTCAGTTCGAGAGTGTATTGGAAATTGTCGAAGGTAAGCCGGTTGCCAAGACCGTAGGTCATATAATAGACTTTGGTGCCGGGTAAGATTTCTCCCTCGTCGTTCAGTTCAGGCCCACGCTGGGTCCCCACGGCCCAGATTGTAGAAAAGCGGCCCATCTGCCCGGTCCAGGACAGACCGTATGCCAGATTGCCCGTGGAAAGTTCGGTCATATAGGGGGAAGTCGTCACCTGAGCCTTGAGTACGTGATCTTCCGAGGGCTTGAAACGGAACGCGAGGCCGTACTGGTATGTGGTGAGACTCATCCAGAAATCCGATACAATGGGGATGTAACTGTACACGTCATATTCGTCCAACTCGAAAGTCCCTGCGGTATAGAACAGTTTCCCGGCATCTATGCCTATTTTTTCCGTATCGAACGACAGGTACGCGGCATTCAGCCACGACCCGTAAACAAGCGGTTTCTCGTTGCAATACAGTTCCCGCGGTGCGGTGGAAAGAAGATGTAACGATGCCAGATATGAGAAGTGTTCTCCGAATTCCCCCTCGACCAGTCCGTATAATGAAGACATTCCGAACGACCAGTCGGGGGCGGTCCCTTTCGAGGCGGTGCAGTTTCCTTCCAGCCTGCCCGTTATGGTAATGTCGGGGCCTTCCGCAGAGGCGGATGCCGCAATACCGGCAACAACAAGTACAAGGATCAATTTTTTCATTCAAATCATCTTTTCTCAAAATGGAATTTCCGTCTCGGACAGGGCCTTCCTGCGCTTGTCCCGCTCGGAGAGTATCATCTTCTCTTCCGGCACTTTCCAATCAATGCCGAGGGATGGGTCCAGAAGATATATGCCGCTGTCCGCTTCGGGATGATAGAATTCATCGCATTTGTATTGGAACAGGGCAGTTTCAGACAAAACGGAAAATCCGTGGGCGAAGCCTTTCGGAATGAAGAACTGCCTGTGATTCCCCCCCGTCAGAAGGACGCTTGCGTGCTTCCCGAACGTGGGGCTCCCCTTCCTCAGATCCACAGCCACGTCCAGTACCTCGCCACTGACGCAACGCACAAGCTTCGCCTGTGAGAAGGGGGGCGTCTGGAAATGAAGCCCACGCACCACTCCGTACGAAGACTCGCTTTCGTTGTCCTGCACAAAATGCACAGGACCCGCCACCTTGACGAATTCCCTCTCGGAAAAACTCTCGAAAAAGTATCCCCTCCCGTCTCTGAAGAGGGTCGGTTCTATGATGAGGAGGCCCTCTATTTCAGTTCTGATAATTTCCACTTCCTTCTACAAATTGCTTATCCGATAAATATAGTCATATTTGAATTAATTTTCTTACCTCGCAGGTTGACAGATGACGGGGTAGAACGGTTCGCCCGATGGCGCGGCGGCTTCGAACTCCAGCGTCTGACCGTTGCAATCATCGAAATACAGGAGTCTTATGCTGTGAACACCTGCCTTGAGAGGCGCGCGACCGCGTTTTGTGACGGGGTCGTGGGCATTGTCGTTGCTCAACACCAGGTTCCCGTCGATGAACAGTACGGAACCGTCATCGGAAGTAAGCGTAAACTCGTATATGCCATCCCCTCCGACCTCCATCAATCCGCTGAAGTCATAGCCGAAATGATCCATGACGGAATCCTTTGGAATAGAGATGGAAGGCATTATCCCCTCACCTGCGAGTCTTGCCCTGGTGAGCAGGTCCGCCGTGCAGAAGACACTTCCTTCGTAATATCTGTATGCCACACCAGGCTTTCCACATTCCGCATCCAGAGCGGGCCAAAGCCTTCCGTTGAACACGTCATCCGCGACGGACTTCCTGACCATATACGCTTCCACGTCACAGAATGTCCTTTCATCATACTTGTTGCTGTGTTCCGCCATCCTGGTGACACCGTCTTTTTCAATGACGTGCTTTATCTTTTCGAAAGTGCCGCATCTGCTTGCCTCCTCAGGCATCTTTTCGTTATAGAGGAGCAGTATGGGGAATTCTGCCGACTCCACCCTTGACAGGTAATCCGGCTTGTCCGCGACAGCATCCTTGGCTTTTTTGAAGATATCCAGAGCCCCACGGATGAATTCTTCCGAATAGACTTCATCACCGATTACCGGGTAGCAGTTCATATGGATGCCATCGCGACGCAGAATTCTGTCGGCAAATCCGATGTATTTCCGTATGTATTTGCCGGCAGGGCCGTAGTAACCGTCAGTAAAGTCCTTGACGATGGCCTCCGGGTCAGCCTCCGAGTCCCACATAAGCTTTGCAAGCAGGTAGGCCTTAAGCTCATTGAATTCACCGCACTTGGTCTGGTAATCGCCTTCCTCCATCATTCCTATCGCCTTGTTGGCGACAAAATCCTGAATGTGCGGCTTTGCTGTCCTGAAGTTCGGAACGGGCAGGGAGTACTGTGTGAAAGCCGTGGTGTAATCCCAGATGTAGAGGTGCGGCGCTATCGCACCCCAACCCTGCAAATCGTCGAGGAATGCCCTGTTCTGCTCGCACCCGTCGTAATTGTGAAGGAGACAGCACTCTATGCTGCACAGGCGCACCACTACATTCTCACGAGGCTTTATGTCCTTCGGCACACTGCGGGTGTACTGGTATGCGAAGGTGCCTATGTACTTGTCGGGGAACTCGTCCCTGAGAGCATCGGCCACCTGATTCACAAACCATATCATAAGACCGGACTGACCGCCGAAACGATTGGCGATGGCCTGACATTCAGAACATTCGCAATAGTCGAAATTATCATTCTGAGTAAGGGAGTAGATCAGATAGTCCGGATTTTCCCGCATCACCTTGCGCATACTCTCTATCGTTATGCGCAGCACGTCAGGATTGGAGAGGCAGAGCTGGGTATATCCTTCCTCGACTCTCCTGCCGTTCCTGAGGCTGAAGTATTCCGGATGAGCGGGGAAATAGACGGACTTGGGCACCATCATATCGAAGGTGTGAATTCCCCAGAATCTCTCGGAAGAGAACGGTATCACTTTCCCGTCACGGCCCACAAGGGGAATATGGTTGTTTCGAAGTTTACCCGAAAAGTCCGGATTCCCGATTACGTCATAATATAAATCGTCACGAACCTTGATGGACGGGGACTCGCTGTGATACAACTTCCCAAACGCATATTTTCTGGTCTTCGGCGCGACTGAAACAGTGCTGGAATACCAGCGAACGCCCAGTTCCTCCTCCAAAAACGAATAAACGGAGTAGAGAGTGCCACGCCTGGCCCCGCCCCACAGCAGGATATCACCGTCGATGCTGCACCACGTGAAGGAATCGTCGCGGTCATCAGGATTTGCGGCATCCGGTTTGAGACTGATGAGGATGTCGTTGTATCCTACGATGAGACGTTTCCCGGCCTGCCCTCCGTCAAGTCCCACGATGGGAAGCGTAACTCCGCTGACCTCCGCAATCCAATGCTGGAGCTGGCAAGCAGCGTATTGTACACTCTCACCTGCGGCAGAATCGACGACTATCGAATACTCCGAATCCCCTTCATTGAAGAGGACGTGTCCGGACTCCGCACAGGAAGTGAAGCATCCGGCCAATACCAGAAAACAAAAAAAACGTTTCATAAGGGTTGTACGTGTGTGATTGTGAAAGATTCTAACGGGTCTTGAAGGTCAGCGCAAACGATTCGGCAGGCATATTCTTGGGCAGGGTTATGACGACCTTGTCGCCTTCGACCCTGTATTTCAATGCCTTGCCGGTTGAAACAAGTGTCACTTTCCCTGCCGGTACATTACCGGTCCATTCGATTGCCTGAGGCACAGAGCCTTCCTTATAGGCCCATATGGCATTCAGAGTCTTGTCTTCCTTGCCGGCAGTGAACCAGACGTCACCCTGATGGTAATCGGCGGTGATGCGGGTGCCGTAGATGGCATCGCCGTACTTGCGCAGCCAGTCCCCGACGCCGTGCAGAATACGGGCGGCCTCCCCATCGATGGTACCGTCGGGCTTGGGACCAACTCCGAGAAGGTAGTTCCCACCCTTGGCGACAACTTCAATGAGATTGGAAATGATTTTCTCCTTGCTCAGGTAATGGGGATTGTTTATCCATCCCCAGCCTGCCATCACGTCACAGGTCTCCCAGGGGAAGTCGAACTGCGCCGGAGGTATCTGGCATTCAGGGGTCTGATAATTCTCCCACTCGCCGCGGCATGCACGATCCACGCTGATGAGACCGGGGTTGCGCTTGCGGGCACTTTCTATGACCTCGCCGAGTTCCACGTCATTGCCGTTGAGCCAGCCACCGTCGAGCCAGAGTATGTCTATGTTGCCGTAGTCACTTGTGATTTCTGTCAGCTGGTTTTTGGTATAGTCGGTAAACCTGCGCCACCAGTCAGGGTGTACGGCCCTGTCGTAGTTGTGGTTGCGGCCCGGAGCCACGAAATCGGGACTCCAATAGTCCTTGCAGTGCCAATCCGGCTTCGAGAAGTATGCCCCTATCATAAAATCCTTCGCGCGAAAGGCATCGAAAATCTCTTTCGTGACGTTGCTGCGGGGGTCGGAGCCGAAAGGAGTGTTGGTAATCTTGAAATCCGTGTACTTCGAATCGTACATACAGAATCCGTCGTGGTGTTTGGTGGTGAACACCATATATTTCATCCCGGCGTCCTTCATTATGTCAGCCCATTCCGAAGGATTGAATGCCGTGGGATTCATCTGTGAATCCAGGGACCAGTACCATTTCCTGAACTCATCCACACTCATACCCCTCTCACGCCTCGGGGCGGCCTCCCATTCGGATTCGGATTCCGAGCAGAGCCCCCAGGACTCAAGAATCCCGGGTATGGAGTACAGTCCCCAGTGGAAGATCACGCCGAACTTGAGATCCTGCCAACGGTCGAGTTTTGCGAGCACCTGTCCGTCTTTTGGAGCCGTGTAGTGTCCCCACCAGTCGTCCAGCCTTGCATCAAGGAACTCGCCTATGCGGTCGAGCCAAGTGTAGCTGCCCGTCCCCGGAGAGGCCGTCTTCTGGAAACAGTGATTGCGGGTGGCGAGGGTGTGAAGTTCGCTCTGTATGCCCATACTGCGCATCTTCTCCCATACACGCACAGAACCGACGGAAGAATACACATCGGAATCCCCGTGCAGGAAGAGCATCGGAGCCGTGTGTCTGTCGAAGTTGAATTCAGGGGCGAGATAGAGATCTTCTCCGTCACCGTGTCGTGCGTTCGCCTCACCCAGCCCGTCAGATAGCACGTATGCGGGATAGATGCCTATGCCCCACTGCACGTTGCAGGGAAGTTTGTCAATATCGTCTATAGGAAGATACGAGCGCTGGTCGGACGAAGTCACCCCCATCAGGCATAGATGTCCACCGGCAGAACTGCCCATAACGCCGATTTGGTTGGGGTCGCAACCGTGGGAACGAGCGTCGTGACGCACTACCCTGACAGCGCGCTGCACATCCTGCCAGGCGGGAGTGTGCATCGCCAGACCCGTTTCCGGTGCCGGACGCGGAGTGCGGTATCTCAAGGTGACGACTGTCATTCCTCTCCCGTTGAGATAGCGTCTCACGGGATCGACTTCGAAGCCGTCAGTGGAGTTGCCGTAGTAGCCGCCTCCCGACCAGATTATCTGTATTGCATCTGTCTTGCGGTTCAGCGGGATATGCCACTCTATGCAGGGATGCACCTGGTCAAGTCCATCGTTGGGCATTTCCCCTTCAGGCCAGATTTCCTGGGTGATGAAGTCCACGCGGTCCCTGTCACTGCCATAGCGGTCCATAATCGGGACCTCCTTTCCTGCAGGCTTGACGAACTGCATCTGGTTGATGAATTCGATACCTCTCTCAAGTCCGAATGCTCCGTGTCCCTTACCGGGATAGAGATGCAGTTCAGCCGGGATTCCGCGCCTGTGAAGTTCCTTGTAAACGAGAGTGGAACCGCTGGGGGTGTAGGGATCTTCGCCGCCGTGGTGAAGACTCATCGGACAGGTCTTCCCATCGAACTTGAAGCAGTCCGAAACTTTTACGTCCGGGCCGATTCCTTGTCTTTGTGCAGGATCGCCGTTCTCTCCGTCAGTCGTAACGTACGCCGGTGCGTTGACTATGGCCCAATTGATATGGCAGGGGATGTCATCGATTTCATCCGTCCTCCCATAGGCCTCTGTCTGTGAACTGGTCGCAAGCAGAAGAGCGAGATGCGAACCGGCCGACATTGATATCGTACCTATTTTCTCGGGGTCGAAACCGCGCTTCGCCGCCTGGCTGCGGACCATCCTCACGGCACGCTGGCCATCCTCCCACGCGGTCTGGTAAATGGGCAGTCCGACGGGACGTGGTGTACGGTAAACGAAATTCACGCACTGAAATCCGAGAGCAGTGAAACGTTCGCCCCATTCTTTCACAAGATTCACGTCGCAGCAGCACTGGTAACTCCCCCCCGATATGAGAATCATACAACCGCCGTTGGATTCGGCGGGAGCCCCGAACCACTCCAGATAAGCGGTGCGGTGGTCGGCGGGATTGAATCCCGGTGCACCGGCTTCGTCAGTCATCGCGGCAATCTGATGCGCCTGAGCATCGGGCATACGGCCTTCGGGCCAGATGGTTTCCCGCTCCTGAGCCGCCAGCATAAGAGACAACGGCAGGAATGCGGCTAAAAGAATTTTTTTCATTTCATCTTCCGTTATTTGTCAGATATCACAAATGTAATGAATTGTTTTTGAATTTACATTATATGTATATCCGCATCCGGAGTGCAAAAGAAATGGAGCAGAGATATTCACTGACAGTCAGCGACGAGACGGACACTATAGCCGTAATTGCGGACGTCCTTGCTGGCAGGAGCGACGTGGACGCTATTGAAGCGCAGACGATACACATAGCTCGTGTCGGCTGCAGATGACGACCAATAGAAACCGGTGTCGGCATTGGGGCCACCGAGGTAGCCCGCAGCGGGAAGGAATACAATGCCTGCTCCATTTATCTGCCCCCAGGTCATTGAAATGGAGACTTCATCACCGTCGTAATTGTCCGGATACAAGAATACGCCCTTGTAGATTTTGCTTCCGATGGCTGCGACTATGAATTTGAATGTCGATTTCATAATGCTTTCTTTCTATCGATTAGAATGTACCTCCGTTATTGTATCCGTCGAAACCCATTGAACGATCTCCGCCCGCAGGTCTTTGAACGACCGCAGGTGTAGATTTCGATATTTTAAGTGCTAATTTGCTGATTGTTAGGTAATTGCTTGCCCGCCCCGACAGCGAAAGGAAATCCCTTGACGGATTATTGAACGTGCAAGCAAGCATATACATTTTACAAGTATAATCAAATCTATGTATATTTGAAAAATATCAGTGCAAAATGATTCAAACCGTTGACATACCTAACGTATTTGATGCATCAGCAGAGCTTGGAAAACTCCTGCCGCGCATTCCGCAGTGGCGACTGCAGAAGGTGGTGTCTTATCGCCGGGATATTGACAAATTCCTCTGCGCAAAATCTTTTCTGATGCTTGAGGAGATGCTTCGCGAGAACTTCGGACTTGCCGGATGCCCCGAGTTTTCATACGAAAGTCACGGAAAACCCTTCTTCAGGGAGTACCCGAAGATATTCTTCAACATAAGTCATTGCCACAGGGGAATAGCCTGTGCGGTCACGGACAGGCCTGTCGGGATTGACATTGAAGAAATTCAGTTTGACGAAGGCCTTGCGGGAGCCGTCTTCAATCCGGAGGAACTTGAGACTGTCAGAAATGCAGATGAGCCGGCTATGAAGTTCACGGAATTATGGACACGCAAGGAAAGTTTTCTGAAACTTACCGGAGAAGGCCTGAAGAACAATATGAAAAAGACCCTTTTCGAAGCGGGCAAGGTTACTTTCACTACCGGAATCAACCGTCCGGCAGGTTATGTTTATTCCACAGCCACCTGGAAAAACATATAATCCGATCCTGTTTGATTTCGTATTCAATCGTTTCGGTTCATCTTCCCGGGGTCAGTGTTTTTATGAAAACGTACGCAGATAGAGGAATGCAAAAGATCCAGTTTGGTTCATCCGCCTGGACGGATGAACGAAATGACTTAGAAGATGGTGGGGTGTGGACACTCCTCCGAAAAGAGGAGGGAGTGGGCACACCCCACCCCAACACAGCATACTAGAAGGTATGTCGCGTGCTCACTCCCCACTTAAATCAACAGGGTGGGCACACTCCGTCACTGGAGCTATTGGCACTGATGGATGAACGGTGCGCCAGTCGAGACTGCCTGAAAGATTTTTGGAAAGCCGGGAGCCGTTACGGCGAGTGACGGGCCCGGAAGGTTCCGAAAAATTTCAGGTAGCGAGCCAGCGCCGACGACATGGTCCAAACGGTGAGGAAAACAGGGCTTTTGCTCACGGAATGTGTCCAACCCCAAAAATGGTAATGATGGGACTTCAAACACATAGTTTTGCAGGTGAGCCGACAAAAGCAAGAAATAGCCTCCCGGTAAGCGCATAATCAGTTCCTTTCAACCTGAGGACCGTATATCGTCCACCAT
>JAKSKB010000039.1 GCA_024401975.1 Bacteroidales bacterium
CAATGCGTTCAGCCACAAGCTGTGCGGTGATATGACGAATTCGTTCGAGTTCAAGTCGAACAAGTCTTTCGTTATTGGGAACGCTCCGCATTACAGCGGCTCTACCTATACCAAGTATACCAAGATAAGTAGTTCTGACGGTGACGGCAAGAATGTTCTCGAGTACTCGGACGATGTCGCCGCCATCATACTCGGCGGCAGTTGGCGAATGCCCACGAGTGTCGAGTTCATCGCAATGCAGGCTGCCACCTATTGGGATTGGGATGCCACTGACAAGGGATATTACGTCTATGCCCCGAATCCGGCCAGTGATGCCGGAAAAGTCAACAGCGGCACTGGTACTTCGTACGTCAAGTCAGAAGCTCTGTTGTTCTTCCCTGCTGCCGGCGACGGCTATGGTTCTTCCCTGGACGCTGCGGGTACCCACGGCTACTATTGGTCAAGTACGCTCGGTACGGTCTATGTGGACAGCGCGTACTACCTGTACTTCGATAGTGCCAATGTCTATCCGTCGTACTACAGATACCGCTACTACGGCAGGTCTGTCCGTCCCGTTTCAGATTAATGAATGCAAATTTCCCAGGAACGGCAGGGCATCAGCCCGCCGGTCTCAGGAAATTTGACCGATTGAAAAATTAAAAAGCATTGACCGCGCGCCCCCGGGGTGCGCGGCCGTTTGCAAATCAAATATGACACAGAAGGAGATAATGGAGTTCGAGGAGAGCAATGCCGGCGTGATACGGCTGTACCTCGAAGGAACTTTTCTGAAAGCGTACGAGCGTAGTGCGTTCGCCTTCTGCACCCGTATCAAGGATTACAAGGTGTTGCGCAAAGAATCCAAGACCTTGGGGCGTGACATCCTCTATGTGGGATTTCCGTCGTCGGCACTTGACAGGACGCTCGGAGGCGTGATGACACGGGAGGTGGATGAATCGACTCTCGACGTTGTCTTGTCGTACCCCATTGACGAGAACGAGTTTCTCGTGTGGAGGGATGCGCAGGAGGTGGAGATGGCATCGCGTGCGCTGATTTCTCCGTACACGAAGGTGATAGAGAAATCTCCGGTGTACAAGACTTCCTATGACATCCTTTCGCAGGTTGTCCTGATTTCGAAGAACGTCTCGAAGAACTGTCAGGTGCCTTTCGCCGTCCGTATGAAGGAACTGTCGTACAGAGGATGTTTTCTGGTACGCGGACTTTACGACCGTCACGGTGCAGAGAGGGTGGGGATGATAGCGGAGGCTCTTCCCGTGTATGACGAACTTGCGTTCCTCCTTCAGCTGATGAAGGACTGTAAGGAAATATCCCTGAATTCTTTCGCCCTTCTGTGCGAGCAGATACAATCCGTGAGCAGGCAGCTGTCCATTCTGCAGCGAAAGGCTACGAGCTTTGTACCTTCGGAGTGAGACTGAATCAGTGGCGCGGGCGATGTCAAACCCCGATGACTCGCACAGGCGTTTCCGAAGGGGTGTCCGGGCGTGCCCGGGGCATTCCGCACCACCGAGCGGCTTGTTGTTCTTCCCTGCTGCCGGCAACGGCAATGGTTCTTCCCTGAACAATGCGGGTACCAACGGCAACTATTGGTCAAGTACGCTCAATACGGACAATGTGGACAACGCGTACAACCTGAACTTCAATAGTGACAATGTCAATCCGTCGAACAACAACAACCGCTACAACGGCAGGTCTGTCCGTCCCGTTTCAGCATCAGTCGGGCGGCGGTCTGCTTTCGGATATTTTCAAGGCGTATTACGAGGCCCGGTCGAACAAGCGCAATACGGCTTCACAGGTCAAGTTTGAGAGACGTCTTTCGGAGAATCTCGTCGCCCTTTACGGGGAGGTGCGTGACCGGACCTACCGGCCCGGCCGTTCGATGTGCTTTATCATCCGCGATCCCGTGCAACGGGAGGTGTTCGCGTCTGCGTTCAGGGACAGGGTCATCCATCATTATCTGTATGACAAGTTGGAGGAAGTCTTCGAACCGTCGTTCATTTATGATTCGTATTCGTGCCGCAAGGGCAAGGGGACACTGTTCGGCATCTGCCGGCTGGAGCATCACATACGTTCGTGTTCGGACAATTATCATAGGAAATGTTTCACTCTCAAACTTGACATCGAGGGGTATTTCATGAAAATGGACAGGCATATCCTCCACAGCATTCTCCTGTCGCGCATCGACAAGTTACGCGCCGATGGCAGGCTTCCGGCGGGCTTTGATTATGAAACTGTCCTGTTCCTGTTGCATCGGGTGGTGTTTCTGGATCCGACGAAGGGATGTCGCATCAAGGGCTCTCGCGATGACTGGAAGGGGCTTCCGGACTCGAAGAGTCTGTTCAAGTCCGCCCCCGACTGCGGACTTCCGATAGGTAATCTGACTTCGCAACTGTTCAGCAATGTCTATCTTAACGAACTGGATCAGTTTGTCAAGAGAAACCTCGGCTTCCGGCATTACGGAAGATATGTCGATGACTTTTACATCGTAGATGAGTCGCGCGACAGACTTTCTGCGGCTGTCCCGCTTGTCGCGGATTTTCTGCACAGCCGGCTGCACCTCAATCTGAATTACCGGAAGGTGAAGATTGTTCCGGTGGAGTGCGGGGTTCCGTTCCTCGGAGCGGTAATTTTCCCGGATGGAAGGCATCCGGGTCGCCGTAACATACACAGGATTGAACGCAGTGCCGTAGAGTCGCAGTGCCGGGAAAGGAATCCCTACGTATTGCAGTCAGTCTTGAACTCGTATTCCGGGTATCTGGGACATTTCCGGGGAATGTCCGCTTTCCGTGGATGATATGGACACGGCGTTTGTCAGTCAACCTCTTCAAGGTCTTTTTTTCATTGGATAATACGGGCAAAGGTATTATATTTGACGGATACGGATACTTTGCCGATGGAGTACATAAGCATATTCAGACGCTCCGCAAACGAATGGCCTGACAGAATCGCTCTCGTCGACCAGGGAGGAGAACGCCGCACAAGTTATGCGGAGCTGGACAGGTTGAGCGGTCTCGTTGCGGGGAAACTCAAGGCGTCGGGCGTGCGCCGGGGGGATTTCATACTGATTGATATGGGGCGCCGTATGGAGTATGTCGCCTCATACATCGGTGTACTCAAGGCAGGATGTGTCGTTGTCCCGGTTGTTCCCGACTACCCCGAAGAGCGCATATCCTTCATCCGTTCGGACTGCGGCTCGCGCCTGACCGTTACGCTTGATTTCTTCTCGGACATAGAAGATTACGAGCCGTTCGAGAACCCGTCTTCCGGGTCGCAGCCCGCTCTTCTGGCATATACCTCCGGCTCCACCGGCACGCCGAAAGGCATACTTTTCAGCGCTGCGGACCTTGCGAGAGGCGCCGTGCGTCATTCGTCGGTTTTTGAAGGAGTGAGTCCCGTCATTTACGGGGGCGCAGCCCTGTTTTCCTTTCTTCTCCACATTATAGAATATCTTACCGTTCTCTCCATAGGCGGTACGACCCATATACTTGCCGATGACGTGCGCAAGTCTGCCGTGTCCCTTGGCGCCTATTACGCGGCTCAGGGCATCACGGTCGGGATAATCACTCCTCAGATGCTGCGCATTTTCAAGAATCCGGGTGCGGCGCTCCGGAGAGTGATAACCTGCGGAGAGAGACTTTCCCGCGTGGCTCCTGATGGATATGAGCTCCTCAACGGCTACGGGATGAGCGAGACTGTCGCGTTTGTCACCACTTTCAAGGTGAAACGGGCCTACGACAACACTCCCGTCGGGAAAAGTATGGAAGGGGTGGAAGTATCGGTACTTGATGAAGGAGGCAACGCCCTCCCTGTCGGGAGTGAAGGGGAGATTTGTGTTTTGGGGGATTTCGACACGCAGTATTTCAAGGACCCCGGGAAGACCGCCCGTGTTATGGGCAGGCTCCCTGATGGCAGGACTCTCATACGCACGGGGGATATGGGATTTGTCAACGGAGACGGTGACATAGTCTATTCCAACAGGAAGGACTGGATGGTCAAGGTTAACGGACAGAGAGTCGAGACCCTTGAAATAGAGAGCCGTCTCTTGGATATGCCCCGTATAGAAAACGCGGCGGTGAAGGCTTTCGAGGACAGCGATTCGCAGAACTATCTCGTGGCATATTATGTAGAGAAGAGTCCCGTCGATGAAGCGGAACTCCGTGCGGCTCTGTCCAGGACGCTTCCCGAATATATGATTCCGCGTTTTTTCGTCAGGATGGACGCCTTTCCGCGCAACGCCAACGGGAAACTTGACCGCAGGTCTCTGACCCCTCCTTCCGCCGATATCTACAAGAAGGCCTATCGCGCTCCCGCAGATGCGTTGGAAAAGGCTTTCTGCGAGGCATTCGAACGTGTGCTGCATTGTGGCGCCACAGGTACGGACGATGACTTCTTTTCGCTCGGAGGCGACTCCATCAAAGTCCTCAAACTGCTCGAAGGATTCGATTCATACGGTCTTACGCCGGATATGATTTTCAAGGCACGGACCCCGAAAGGCATAGCTGCGCTCTGCCGGCCCGGCAGAGCGCGCGAAATCAGCCACAACCCTGCTCCCCCGCGGTTCTGTCCCCTCTCCGATTCGCAGATGGGAGTCTATCTTGACAGCATTTCAGACAGAGATTCGCTCAAATACAACATCCCTGTCCTTTGTACTCTTCCGGAAGGAACTGATACTGAAAGGTTCAAGATGGCGGTCAGGACTGTCGCCGGGAGTCATAAGGCGCTGGGAGTCGTCGTGGCGGAGAAATCAGGTGTGCCGGGAATGTTCCCCCGTGACGGAGAAATCACCGTCCAGGACCTTGAGGTGGAGGACATAGAAGCCGCTTGCCGGAAACTGGTGACCCCGTTCAACCTGTCGGAGGGACCTCTATTTCGTTTCTTCATCCTTCATTCTTCCCGGGGTGACGCTTTTTTCTTCGACATTCACCACATAGTGTTCGACGGCAGTTCAGTCACAGCCTTCCTGGAGCAGACAGCCGCCGTGTATGAAGGAGGGGAATGTCTGGAAGAGACACTGGATATCTTTGACGTGGCCGCTTCAGAGGAGGGGATGCATGAAACCGCCGCCTATCGTGAGGCGCAGGAATACTTCAGGACCCGTTTCGAAGGGATTGAGTGCGATTCCGCCCCGGTGCCTGACGTGATTGCCGAGGGACAGGAGTCAGGTGCGGGTTATCTGTCGCTGCCTGCGGAGGGAATCGATGCCGGAGAGGTGGAAAGATTCTCCCGGGCAGGTGGATTCACTGCCAACACTCTTTTTCTCGGCTCCTTCGCCTATGCTCTCGCCAAATTCAACGCCGCTTCCGAGAGCAGTTTCTGCACCGTGGACAACGGCCGCCACGACCATCGGCTCGCCGGTTCTGTCGGTATGTTCGTCAGGACACTGCCTCTGCATTTCCGTATGGACGGGAAACGCCGGGTGAAAGATTTTCTTTCGGAGGTGCAGGACGAACTGTTCGGCGCTATGTCGCACGACTGCATCAATTTCGGAGAACTGGCAGAGTTGTACGGTGTGGGGATGAGTGTGTCGTTCGTTTATCAGGCCGGGATGTTCGCCGGTCCCCGCATTTCCGAAGGACCCATCGGTGTCACGCTGCTGGAGACTCCCGACACGCAGTCCGACATCCATTTCATGCTGTACGGGACTGGAGACGGATATGCCCTGAACGTGTCATACAACAGAAAACTCTATACCGGAGGGCTTGCCGCCCGTTTCGCCGCGATGTATCTTCAAGTGGTGCGGGGGATGATGTCGGCGGAAACCCTTTCGGACATCGGAGTCGCTGATGCTGCGGCCCGAGACAGCATAAGGGGGTTCAACTGTACGGCAGTGCCGTATGACACGGGTGCCACGGTCGTTGATCTTTTCCGCCGCCAGGCCGAATCATCTCCATCCGGGATATGCCTCGTGTATGGGCATAAAAGATATACTTACAGGGAGGTGGACCGTATCACTGATAACCTGGCCGGTCATCTCGCCGCGTCCGGAATCAAGTGCGGTTCGGTTGTGGCCATACTTATACCGCGGAGCGAATATATGCTTCTGGCTCCGCTGGGCGTGCTGAAGGCCGGATGCGCCTATCTCCCGTTGGATCCGACTTATCCGGAGGACCGTCTCAACCTTATGGTCCGCGACTCCGGTGCAGTGATGCTTGTCACGACGGAGGATCTGAACGGTCTGGTTAAGGATGATTTCAAGGGGGAGAGAATGATGGCCGCATCCATCCTTTCTCTCTCTGAACCCGCGCAGGCTCTTCCTCTGCCGCGTCCTGAAGACCTTTTTGTCATACTCTACACTTCCGGTTCCACGGGGGCGCCGAAAGGGGTTATGTTCTCTCACGCCAACGTTATGGTGACTTCGGCCTGGGAGAGACGTTTCTATACTTTGGGGCCGGAATCAAACGTCACGGCCTATGCCAGTTTCGGCTTTGATGCCAACGTGTTTGATACCTATGCGGCGATAACTTCCGGAGCGACGCTCCATATCATATCCGAAGAGATTCGTCTCGATTTGCCGGCACTGCTGAGTTATTTCAACGAGAACGGCATCACCCACGCCACGATGACCACGCAGGTGGGCCGTCAGTTCGCGCAGATGAAAGGCATAAGGACTCTTCGTTCCCTCAACGTGGCCGGCGAAAAGCTCACGCCTCTCGAACCTCCCGCAGGCTTCAGCCTTTTCAATCTGTACGGACCCACTGAGGGGTCCATACTGGCCAGCGCTTTCCTTGTGGACCGCTTGTACAAGGACATCCCCATCGGCAAGCCGGTGGACAACGTGAAACTGTATGTCGTCGATTCCGAAGGCAGACTTCTGCCGCCCGGCGCCGCAGGCGAATTGTGGATTGCCGGGCCGCACGTCACGGCCGGTTATCTCAACTGCCCCGAAAAGACTGCCGAAGCATACGGTGACAATCCTTTCTGCGATGAACCCGGATATGGAAGGGTGTATCGTACCGGTGATATTGTCCGCTATATGGAAGACGGCAATCTTCAGTTCATCGGGAGGAGGGACTCTCAGGTCAAGGTGCGTGGATTCCGTGTGGAACTTACCGAAGTTGAGGAAGTTATAAGACGATTTGGAGGCATTGAAGACGTCACGGTGGCCGCGTTCGATGACCCTTCCGGGGGTAAATTCATAGCGGCATATGTAGTATCCGGGGAGGAGGTGGACGTGGCTGCCCTCAACGATTTCATACGCTCGGAAAAGCCTTCCTATATGGTGCCTGCCGTCACGATGCGGATTGACAGCATTCCGCTCAACCAGAATCAGAAAGTCAACAGGAAGGCCCTGCCGGTACCGCAACGCAAGGCCGAAGACACGGCGCCTCCGGAGAATGACACGCAGCGGGAGATATGCGGGGTGGTATCCGAGGTGCTGGGTCACGATGCTTTCGGAGTGGATACTGACTTGTTCGGAGCGGGACTCAGCTCCATAGGAATATTGAAGCTGAACGTTCTTCTCGGTACGCGGTATGGCGTTTCGGTGAAGATAGAAGACATCAGGACTCACGGTACGGTAAGACAACTCGAATCATTGCTGCTTTCCAGCCGTATCGCCGAGGTCTGCCCTATCCAGTCGGATTATCCTCTTACGCAGACCCAGATGGGCATTTTAGTCGAGTGTGAAGCTGCGGGAGACGGTGTGACGTATAACATACCCGTGCTGTTCCGCCTTGGTGACGGAGTCGATGCCGGAAGGCTCGTTGCCGCCGTGAAAGCTGCAATCGACGCTCATCCTTATGCGAAGACGACCCTTTTCGCAGATGCGGACGGCAATGTCAGAGCGAGAAGGAACGATGACGCCCCCGTCGCGGTTGGGGTTCTGGAGCTCGGGCGTATGCCGGACGGTAGTGAGCTGGTGCGTCCGTTCCACCTGCTCGACTCCCCTTTGTACAGGGCTTCGGTCCTGCTTGCGCCCGAAGGCAACTGCCTCTTCCTGGATTTCCATCACATCATATCCGACGGCACATCAGTGGCCATATTGCTTTCCGACATTGACAGGGCTTATGCCGGAGAGGAACTGAAAACCGAGACGTTCGGCGGTTTCGAGGCGGCGCTGGAAGAAGAGGGAGCCCGTCATTCCGAACGGTATGTGAAAGCGAGGGAACATTATGTGTCCATTTTCGGCGGATGCGAGGCGGATAGTCTGCCGCCCAAATCCCCTGAGAAGGCAGCATTCCGGCAGGATGGGGCGGTTGCCGGCAGGCTGACCGCACGATTCCGGATTCCGGTAAAGTCCGTGCGGGATTTCTGTGAGGCCAACGGCCTGACAATGAACGCATTCTTCAATTCCGTATTCGGATTTACCCTGAACCGTTTCGCCAACAGGGACGAAACGGTATTCACCACCATTTATAACGGCAGAGGCGATTCGCGGCTCTCCTCCGCCTTTACGATGCTCGTCAAGACTCTTCCCGTGCTCATACGACCCTCTGCGGATGCCACGGTGACAGATTTCATACGTGCCATACGTGACCAGCTTATGGGCAGTATGGCAAGTGACATTTATCCGTTTGCCGAGGTGACACGCGAATTCGGCATCAGGTCGGATGTCATATTCGCATTTCAAGGCGACAGTTTCAACTTCGACAGCCTGTGCGGCGAGAAGGCGGAGTACACTTCCCCGCTCCCTCCCGTTGCAAAGGCATTCCTCACCTTCGACGTCAATGTCATCGGCGATGTCTTCCGTCTGGAGGCCTCATACAGGAAGGACTATTTCAGCGGGGCTTATGTGGCTGCATTCATTGACGCGATGGAGCAGGCTGTTACGGATTTCATCGGTCAGGAACTCCTCTCCAATGTGCGGCTTGTTTCCGCAGCTGCGTCAAGGCGTCTCGCCGAGATTAATGACACAGTCCGGCACTATGAGTCTGTCAGTGTCAACCGCCTCTTTGAAAGGCAGGTCGAAGCCCATCCTTCGGTCCCTGCCGTTACTTGTCGCGGGGAAAGCCTCAATTATGATGAGCTCAACCGCCGTGCCAACCGTATCGCGCACGCATTGATGGATTGCGGAGTCGGGCCGGATGTCGTGGCCGGTATGGTTTTGGACCGTTCCGTTTTGCTTTCCGTAGCTGAGATAGGCATTCTCAAGGCGGGAGGAGCCTTTCTCGGGATGCTGCCCGAGTATCCCGACGAACGTATCGCCTATTGTCTTTCCGACGCAGGGAGTCCGGTGGTCGTCACCACGGAAGCCATAAAGTCATCGCGGCCGCAACTGTTCGGTCCGGACAAGCCGTATCGTACCCTGACTATGGAAGAAATGCTGGAAGATGCGCGTGAGGACAATCCTGACATCGACATCCCGGTTGAAAGCCTGGCATACTGCATATACACTTCCGGTTCCACCGGGAAGCCCAAAGGCGTGATGATAGAACATCGCAATCTCGCCTGTCTGGCACAGCCGGCCGACTTCACCTATTCACTCTATCACGGGGAAAGAGGAGGAAAGGTCAGCCTTGCCATGAGTTCCATATCCTTCGATATGTCGGTGTTCGACAATCTGCTCCACCTGCTCAACGGCAGGGCTGTGTGCATTGCGACCGATGCGGAGATTCACAATCCCGTCGCGCTTGCCTCCCTTATGTCATCCGCAAAGGTGGATATGATGGCGGCTACTCCGTCCGTGCTGTCCAACTACATAGGCGTACCGGAGTTCCGTCAGGCTCTGAGGGGGATAACCACCATAGTATCAGGTGCTGAGGCTTTTCCGGGTTCTCTCTGTGACGAATTGAAGGCTATTTCTCCTGAAATGCACGTCATCAACGGGTACGGGCCGTCGGAATGTACAGTGACCTGTTGCGCCAAGGAGTTGGAAAGCGGCAGCGGAATCACCATAGGAGGGCCTTCCGCCAACACGGCTTTCTACGTGCTTGACAAGGCTGGCAACATATTGCCTCCGTTCGCTTGCGGGGAACTGGTGATATGCGGCGGTCTTGTGGGACGCGGTTACGTGAATCTTCCTGAGAAGACGGCCGAAACTTTTTTTACGCTGGAAGGGCTTCCTGCCTACCGCAGCGGAGACGTGGTGCGTCTGAACGATGCCGGGGAAGTGGAATTTTTCGGAAGGATGGACAATCAGGTAAAACTTCGCGGGTATCGCGTGGAGTTGGATGAGATAGAAAGGTGCATCGTATCCTTCGAGGGGGTGAAACAGTGCAAGGTCGTGGTCAGAAACAACGGGGGAGAGGATTATCTGGCGGGATTCTTCACTGCTGACAGGGAGTTTGACGTCGCGTCGCTCACTGCCTGGCTCAAGTCCCGCCTGACGTATTATATGGTTCCCGACGTGCTTGTCAGGCTTGAGGACATTCCTCTGACACCGGGTGGGAAAGTGGACGTGAAGGCATTGCCGCAAGTCGGGCGCGAACGCAGAAGAGGCGGACGCAAGGCCGCGAAGAAATCCCTCGAACAGCAGATATGCGAATTGTTCGGGTCGGTGCTCTCGACGGAAGATTTCTACGCGGACGACAATTTCTTCGAAATGGGAGGGACGTCCCTCTCTGCCTCCAAGGTGATAATGCAGCTTATGGCGAAGGGCATCAAGGTGGAGTATCAGGACATCTTCGATCACCCCACCCCGGAGGACCTTGCTGCCTATGTGGAATCCCTGAAGGTGAAGGAAGCCCCTGCCGCAGTGTCTGAGGAAAATGTCGTTGAAACAGACCCCACCGTCATCGGGGCGCTCAGATACAACACCATAGAATATGCTCCGGAGGTGAAGCGCGAACCCGTCGGAGACGTGCTGCTCACCGGCGCCGTGGGTTTTCTGGGCATACACATACTCAAGGAGTTGCTTGACCGGAACGAGGGTCGCGTAGTCTGCCTCGTGCGCAAGGGTGATATGCCTTCATCCGAAGTGCGGCTGCAGAATATGCTGATGTACTATTTCGACAATCCGTTCGAGGATGCGTTCCCGGGCCGCATCACAGTGATTGACGCGGATATCACGGACGACAATCTCGGAGGAATCCTTGCCGGAGTCCGGTTCGATACCCTCATCAACTGCGCGGCGGTTGTCAAGCATTATTCTTCCGATGACATCATCGAGAAAGTCAACGTGCGCGGAGTGGAGAACCTCATTGCCATAGCGGCGGCCTCCGGCGCAAGGATGATACAGGTGTCCACCGTGTCCGTTCCGGGAGTCCATACCCGTGAGACATATCTCAAGCAGGTCAAGATGCACGAGAACGAGTTGTTTGTCATCGATTCGATGGACAACAAGTACGGCATTTCCAAGTATCACGCCGAGTTGAAGATGCTGGAAGCCATCAACGGGGGTTTGCGGGGCAAGATAATCCGGGTCGGCAATCTTATGGGCAGGCACAGCGACGGTGAATTCCAGATAAATTTCAACACCAATGCGTTCATGAGCGCATTGCGCGGATTTACTACCATAGGCAAATGTCCGTTCAGCCACGCAACGGACCCTATGAGTTTCTCTCCCGTGGATATGACGGCGAGAGCCATAATCCTGCTTGCCGGGACGGACGACAGATTTACCGCATTCCATGCAGACAGCCGTTTCGGTTTCGACGAGATGCAGCTTATAGAAGCGAGCAACCGATGCGGACTTTCCATCGTACCCGTTCCCGATGAAGAATACTACGCCGACTACTACCGTATGCTCGGAGACGCGAAGGTCAATGCCAAGCTTCAGGGACTTCTGACCAACGACCGTCCGGACTTGCATATGGTCGAGACGGACAATCTCTTCACGGCAAACGTGCTTTACCGTCTCGGTTTCTCCTGGCCTCTTGTGGACAGTTCGTATCTTGAACGGGCCATCGAAAGCCTGCTGACACTTGATTTCTTTGAACCTGACGAATGACGTTATGAGGAGACCTATCGCAAGAAAACTGGCCTTGCGCCTGTTCGCGGCATTCACTGCGGCGTTCGCGCTGCTGCTTGCGGGAACGTATTATTCGTTTCGCAGGGAGGCGATACTCAAAGGAGTGCAGTATCTGAAACTGCTGGTAGGGGTATATTCGGATATCATCATGCATGAAGCGCATACGGAAAACGTTCCTGCCGATTTGTCTTTTTACCGCCGTTTCAACTATTTCGGAGAGTATCTGTGCTCGTGGTACCGGGTAGACTACATTTATGCTTATGTGCCGGATTTGGAAAACGGCACGATTACCTACATTTCGGTGTCGAGGAACCGGAACAAGTTCGGCGACCTGAGCAGGGACCATATGGGGGGAGTCACTGAAAAGCATACGCTGACGCCGGAGGAACTTAAAGTCTGGAATGGTGAAATCGCTTTCGGCACAAGCGGCAACGTCCGCTTCGAGGAGGCGACGGACGTGATAATGCTGCTCAAGGATGATTTCGGCAACAAAGTGATGGTAGGGGCGGCTACCCATACGAATGACCTTCAGGAGGAGGTGAAGAATGGATTCGTAGTGATAGCCCTGTTCATAATCTTCATTGCAGCCGTCTTGTCGGGCCTTCTGTACGTGCTTATGCGGCGTATGGTTTCCGAACCTGCGAGCCGCATTTCCGAACAGATGTCAGAATACATATCCGAAGGAAAGAAATCGGCCATCAAACTGGAATCCGACGGAGATGACGAGTTCGCGATGATAGCCGATGCCTTCAACAAGATGACGGAAGACATTGACAAATACATAATCGACATAGCGAGACTGGGCAGGGACAAGGAACGTCAGCAGGCCGAGGTGGATATAGCGACCGACATACAGAAGGGATTCCTCCCTTCCGGATATGCATCTCTTGCCAACTGCATCGTCAAGGCGGTGATGAAACCGGCGCGGCATATCGGCGGAGACCTGTACTATTACATAGAACTCGATGCCGCCCGTACCATGGCTGTAGTCGCCGACGTGTCGGGCAAAGGCATATCATCGGCTATGTTCATGGTTATGACCCTGACGCTCATACGTCAGTTCGCCAGGATGGGGTACAGCCCGTCCGAAATATTGAGGAACGTCAACGACCACCTTTCGGAAAAGAATCCCAAGATGATGTTCGTCACGGCTTTCGTAGGGATTTACGACTCATCGGTCGCTACTTTTACCTATGCCAACGCGGGTCACAATCCTCCTTACCTGATTCACGGCAGGCCTGTGATGCTGGACGGGACCCAGGGCACTCCGCTCGGAATCTTCCAGGACGAAGAATATTCCGAAAGGACCGTCCGGATGGAAGAGGGGGATTCGGTATTCCTTTATACCGACGGCATCAGCGAAGCCGTCAATGCATCAGGGGAATTCTACGGGACTTCCCGTCTTGAAAAGACGCTTGAAGATACTGCTGTGACCGCAGGACGTGGTTATGTCAATGCAGTCGATGCATCAGTCCGCGCTTTTACGGATGGGACGGAACAGAATGATGACATAACTATGCTTGTTCTCAGGGCCAGGGAGAATACGGTGCTTGAACTGGATTACGACATAAAGGAGTTCGGCGCAATCAGAGAGATACTCTTTGCCAGCGGTCTGCCCGAAAATCTGCTTATGGAACTGTGCATAGCCGCAGAGGAATGTTTTGTGAACATCTGTTCCTATGCCTTCGAGGGTCCTGTCCCGGAAGGTGAGAAGATACTTTTCAGTTTCGAATACGCCGACAAGGTTGAGATGCGCTTTACGGACGGAGGCAGACCTTTTGACCCCCGTCACGACCTCCCCGATGCCGAAGAATACGATATTGACAATTCGGTCGGAGGTTTGGGAAGGCTCATCGCTTTTTCCATAGCCGACTCCGTGGATTATGAGCGTCTTGACGGCAAGAACATTCTTACAATCACGAAATCTGTAAATTGACAGCGATATGAAAATTTCCGAATCAAATGAAAACGGTATAGTGACCTTCACCCCCGAGGGTTGGCTTGACACCGAGACGTCTCCCGAACTGGGAGAAAAAGTGGAATCTTTGACGGAAGCCTCGTCTCTTGTCCTGGACTTCAGTCTTGTGGAATATATGTCTTCTGCCGGACTTCGTCAGGTGCTGGCGGCGCACAAGAAGGCGAAAGTGCTCGGAGCCGCCTTCTCCGTCATTAACGTGGGCCCTACTGTGATGAGCATTTTCAAGATGACGAATATCGACAGGAAGATTGACGTCAGGGCCAGATGAACCGATGCGGGAGATATGAAGGACAGAAAACTTTCCAATAGGGAATTGCGGCGCATCAGTGCTTCGGAATATGCGGAAAAGTCCCGAGGCGGGGCGGTTGTCGTGCTCGACAATGTCCGGTCTGCCCATAACGTGGGCTCCGTGTTCCGCACAGCGGATGCGTTTCTGGCCGACAAGGTCGTGCTTTGTGGCATTTGCGCCTGCCCTCCCGGTGCCGAAATCCACAAAACCGCGCTCGGCGCGGAAGACAGTGTGCCGTGGGAGCATTCCGATGACACGCTGGAGGTGCTGCGCCGTCTCCGTACAGGAGGGTACACGATTGTCGCGGTCGAGCAGACCGAATGTTCCGTCCCGTTGGAGGATTTCGTCAGGCGGGAGGGGGAGAAATACGCCCTGGTCTTCGGAAATGAGGTGGAAGGTGTGTCCCAGGACGTGGTTGACTTCTGTGACTTTTCGCTGGAGATTCCGCAGTGGGGTACCAAGCACTCGCTGAACGTCTCCGTCAGTGCCGGAATCGTGCTCTGGCATTTCAGGCCGATGTGACAAATTGTCAGTATTTTGACATTGGCACAGAATTCACAATATACTGCAGCGTATTGAAAAACAACCTAAAAACATAAAAAAATGATTAAACCACTTGCAGACAGAGTCGTTATCGAGCCCAAGGAGGCCGAGACCCAGACAGCGTCAGGCATATACATTCCTGACAAGGCACAAGAGAAACCGCAGCAGGGCAGAATAGTCGCCGCCGGCCCCGGGAAAAAGGATGAACCTATGGAGGTGAAAAAAGGTGACGTGGTGCTCTACGGCAAATACGCCGGCACCGAGGTGACTGTCGATGACAAGAAATATCTCATCGTGAAGCAGTCGGACATTTTGGCAATATTGTAAATGAAAGGAGACAATCATTATGGCAAAAGAAATTAAATTCGATACCGAGGTCCGCTCCAGAATGAAGAATGGAGCAGACGCTCTCGCAAATGCAGTTAAGGTGACTCTCGGACCGAAAGGCCGCAACGTGGTTATCGAGAAGAAGTTCGGTGCACCGCAGATCACCAAGGACGGAGTAACCGTCGCGAAGGAGGTCAATCTTACGGACCAGTTCGAGAATATGGGGGCTCAGATGGTCAAGGAGGTGGCTTCCCAGACCAACGACCAGGCCGGTGACGGTACGACTACCGCGACCGTCCTCGCCCAGGCTATCATCAATGTCGGCATCAAGAACGTCACTGCGGGAGCAAACCCGATGGATCTGAAACGTGGCATAGATAAAGCTGTGGCAGCGGTGGTGGCCAATCTCAAGAAGCAGAGCCAGTCCGTCGGCAACGACTACTCGAAAGTCGAGCAGGTGGGCACCGTGTCCGCCAACAACGACAGCGTCATAGGCAAACTCATCGCTGAGGCCATGTCCAAGGTAAAGACCGACGGTGTCATCACCGTGGAGGAGGCCAAGGGCATTGAGACCGAGGTTAAGGTGGTGGAAGGAATGCAGTTCGACCGCGGATACATTTCTCCCTATTTCATGACGGACGGAGATAAGATGGAGGCTGTGCTGAATGACCCCTACATCCTCATCACCGACAAGCGCATATCCACTATGAAGGACCTTATGCCCGTGCTTGAGCCGATTGCACGTGAAGGCAGGGATCTTCTCATCATCGCCGATGACGTTGAAGGCGAGGCGCTGACCACCCTCGTGGTCAACAAGCTCCGTGGGACCCTCAAGGTAGCCGCCATCAAGGCTCCCGGCTTCGGTGACCGCCGCAAGGAGATGCTTCAGGACATCGCCATACTGACCGGAGCGACCGTAGTCAGCGAAGAGCGCGGCTTCACATTGGAGAATGCCACGGTGCAGACGCTCGGCACGGCGGCGAAGGACGGTGTGGAC
>JAKSKB010000004.1 GCA_024401975.1 Bacteroidales bacterium
CTATTGAATAATAGCGTTTTAAGTGTCAATACTCCTCCTCGTTGAAGAAAAAGTCATCTTTGGTGGGGTAATCGGGCCAGATATCCTCTATGCTTTCGTAAATCTCACCGTCATCCTCAAGCTCCTGAAGATTCTCTATAACCTCCTCCGGGACTCCGGAACGGTTGGCATAATCTATAAGTTCATCCTTGGTTGCAGGCCACGGGGCATCATCCAGGCTCCCGGCCAATTCTAATGTCCAAAACATATTATGTGCGTTTTTCTGTTCGCGGCAAATATAGGTAAAAAATCGAAACTCCGACTTTTTTTATGTATTTTTGTAAAAAACAAACAAAGACATTCAAATGGCTTACTTCAGACAGGACATTTTCGATGAACGCGTCACTGCCGAACTGGGATTGCACATAAGGGAGATTTTGCGCCTTCTAGGAGAGGACGAGACACGCGAAGGGCTTCTGAAAACCCCCGAAAGAGTGGCGAAATCCCTTCAATTCCTCACCAAGGGATATGCAGAAGACGGCATCTCCATAATCAAGTCCGCGATTTTTGATGAAGAATACAAGCAGATGGTACTGGTGAAGGACATCGACCTGTACAGCACCTGCGAGCATCATATGCTCCCCTTTATAGGGAAATGCCACGTGGCATACATCCCGGACGGCAGAATCACCGGTTTGAGCAAGATAGCCCGCGTAGTCGAGACCTATTCACGCCGCCTGCAGGTACAGGAGCGCCTGACTGTACAGATTCGCGACTGTATCCAGCAAGCCCTCAACCCTTTGGGGGTCGCAGTCGTCATAGAGGCGAAGCACAGTTGCATGGTTCTGCGCGGGGTGGAGAAATCCAATTCCGTCACGACCACCTCTGCATTCAGCGGAATGTTTCTGAAAGATGCCCGAACACGCAACGAGTTCCTGAGTCTCATCAAATAGCGGCAAAAATCCGAAGTAAAAGCAAACGACAACGCGAAAAAGATTAACGGAACGCCGCAAGCCTGCCTTCTCATTTCCCCTTATTTTCAAAATCACGCAACACGTCATCGGCTTTCACCTTGTCGATAATGGCGCACACCAGCTTGTAAATTTCACCCCCTTCACTATAATCGGCCGGAGCCACGAAACGGACACGACCCTGCCTCTTGAGCTTGTTAGCCATCGCCTTCTTTCTCTCATCGTCGGGATTGAACACGGCGACAGGATTTCCACCGAACATTCCAACTATCTTCATACACGGCACGTCAGTCTCACCGTCACCGAAATATATCATATGCGGGAAAGGAACCCTCTTGTTCTCCTCCGCTATGGACGAATTGAGAATCTTGTTGTCCCGGGAACTGAATATTCCCTTATTTATCTTGAAAAGGAACTGTGTCTTGTTGGTCGAATCCACGGCTATGCCCGGCCACACGGCCTCACCGTCTTCGTTGTATATGAAAGTGCCGGAAAAGATATGTTTGAACTCACCTGCTATAGGAGTCCCCTCCACTATCTCGGTAAGGCCGCTTGAATTGATGTAATGCTCCACGACGACGCCCCTGGATCCGCCATACGCATTGATGAGCGAGAACCATTCCCGAACGCCCGGAAACAGCTCCACATCCTTCCCGAACGCCTGGAAATATTCGCGCCGGAGCCTGATATTCTTCTGTCTTGCAGTGTCGAACATCAGCTTCATATATGCCAGCACATCGGACGCATCCTGTCCGATGGCAATCTTGTTGCTCCTCTCCCAGAAATCTTCCGGAGTACATCCCACGGCCTGAATGAATCCGAACTCCTGCATATTCCCTGGCGACAATGTGCCGTCGAAATCATAGATAAGCGCGACAATAGGTTTTTTTGACATAATTTCACCACTTAATGGTCAATCCCGCCTCAAATATCGTCAAATTTCGCCACAAACAAGAAAAAAAACTTGGAATACGGACTGTTCTCAAGTAATTTTGAGCAAACACGTGAACAAGAACCTTACCTGATGCATTATCTTTCCAAACTTCAAGACACCGTCATCCAGTGCTGGGACAAGACTGCCGTATGCAATTACCGCGGAGAATCGTTCAGTTTCGGCGAACTGGCTACCAACATAGAAAAATTTCACATATTTTTCGACAAAGCCGGACTCCACGAGGGTGACAAGGTGGCCGTCTGCGCGAAAAATTCCGCGCGCTGGGCCGTATCCTTCCTCGCAGCCAACACTTATGGTACCGTGACCGTGCCGATACTGGCCGACTTCCTGCCCGACGCCATCGCAGGCCTTGTGTCACATTCTGACAGCAGAGCCCTTTTCACTGACGAAGAGACCTGGAATGCGATGGACAAATCCGCCCTCGGTGGACTTCTCTTCGTGATAAACGTCACCGATTTCACCCTGCTTCATTCGAGTGACAGAAAAATACGCGCGGCTTACGATTCCATTCCCGAATCAATGCAAAGCAAATACCCGATGGGATTCGGGCGAGGCAACGTAAGTTATCCGGTGGAAAAGCCGGGCGACCTTGCCGTCATAAATTACACCTCCGGCACCACCAGCGCCCCAAAGGGGGTGATGCTCAGTTTCGCCAACATCAGCGCATCCGTATCCTATGGAATAAAACGGCTGTACGTGGACAGCAGTGACAGTGTCGTGTCGATGCTGCCTATGGGGCACATATACGGGCTTGTATTCGAATTCCTGTATCCTCTCTGTCACGGAGCGTCGGTATGCTTTTTCGGCAAGACTCCCTCTCCTACCCTTCTTCTCAAAGCAATGGCAGACGTCAAACCATATATGGTGGTATCGGTGCCGCTGGTAATGGAGAAGATATTCAAGACTTCCATCAAACCGCTGCTTTCGCGCGGCTATATGAAACTGCTGACCCATCTCCCCATAATCAGGCATTTCGTATTCAGGAAAATAGGACGCGGGCTCATCAACGCGTTCGGAGGACGCGTAAGAATCTTCATTATGGGAGGGGCCGCTCTCAATCCGGAAGTCGAAAACTGCTTCAGGCATATCAAGCTCCCGTATATGGTAGGATACGGGATGACAGAAGCCGCACCTCTGCTGGCATACGAAGAACCCGGCAAGTATGTCCCGGGTTCCTGCGGAAAAGCGGTGGACTGCACTGACATACGCATAGATTCGGATGACCCGCAGCACATTGCCGGAGAGATTCAGGCGAAAGGAGACAACATCTGCTCGGGATACTACAAAAATCCCGAAGCCACCGAGGCTGCGTTCACTGATGACGGCTATCTCCGCACGGGAGATCTGGGTATAATGGATGCCGACGGCAACATATTCATAAAGGGACGGTCCAAGAATATGATTCTTACCGCCAACGGGCAGAACATATATCCCGAAGAAGTGGAAGCGGTCATCAACAGCCAGGAATTCGTGGCTGAATCCGTGGTGCTTGACCGCGCCTCGAAGCTCGTCGCACTCATATACCTCGACGCAGAAGCCATCAGAAAGGCGAATCTGGATGACGAATCCATAGCCGACATACCGGAAAAGGTCCGTCTGGACACCAACCGCCTGATGCCCCCGTTCAGCAGAATCGCCAAGGTGGAAGTCGTGCTGGCGCCCTTTGAAAAGACACCGAAATTCAGCATAAAGCGCTTCCTCTACAAATAACTGACAAATTGTCATAAATTCTCCGTTGGAACGCTATTTGAGTATTCGATATTCAAAAAATCAACGCTATGTCAAAAGGTAAAATAGGAGTAACCACCGAGAACATATTCCCGGTAATCAAGCAATATCTTTATTCGGACCACGAGATTTTCCTCCGCGAACTCGTAGCCAATGCAGTCGACGCGAGCAGGAAGATGAAGGCCCTGTCATCCACCGGAGAGTTCAAGGGAGAACTGGGAGACATCAACGTGCGCATCGAACTCGACGAAGGAAAGAAGACTCTCAAAGTCATAGACTCCGGTATCGGAATGACTGCAGAAGAAGTTGACAGATACATCAACCAGATTGCCTTCTCATCGGCAGGAGAGTTCCTGGAGAAGTACAAAGACCAGCTGGGCGGCATCATCGGTCACTTCGGACTCGGTTTCTATTCCTCTTTTATGGTGGCGGACAAGGTGACAATCGACACTCTCAGCTGGAAAGAAGGGGCGGAAGCCGTCAAATGGACTTGCGACGGTTCACCGGAGTTCTCGATGACATCTTCAAAAAAGACTACAAGGGGCACAGTCATCACACTGCACTTCGATGAGGAATCGGCGGAATTCGCCAACAAGGGGAAAATCAGCCAACTGCTCGGAAAGTACTGCAAATTCATGCCCGTACCGGTTATCTTCGGGAAGGAGCAGGAATGGAAAGACGGCAAATACGTCGATACGGACAAAGACAACGTCATCAACGGCATAGAGCCCATCTGGGCCAAATCGCCTTCAGAACTCAGCGAGGAGGACTACAAGAAATTCTACAGGGAACTCTACCCCGCAGAGGAGGAACCTATGTTCTACATACACCTCAACGTGGATTATCCTTTCAACCTTACGGGAGTGTTGTATTTCCCCAAGATAAAGGAGAGGATGTCCATCGACAAAAACAAGATACAACTCTACTGCAACCAGATGTTCGTAACGGACCACGTGGATAACATAGTCCCGGACTTCCTCACGTTGCTCCACGGCGTCATCGATTCTCCGGACATTCCGCTAAACGTGAGCAGAAGTTATCTGCAGAGCGATGCCAACGTCAAAAAAATAAGCACCTACATCACGAAGAAAGTAAGCGACAGGCTTGAAGAAATCTTCAAGGAGCAGAGAGAGCAGTTCGAGGGCAAATGGGACAACATCAAACTTTTCATAGAGTACGGAATGCTCTCTGACGAGAAATTCCGCGAACGCGCCAAAGAGTTCGCTCTACTCAAGAATACGGAAGGCAGATATTTCAGCTTCAGCGAATACAAGGCCGCCGTGGAAACTGCGCAGACCGATAAGGACAACAAGGTGGTCCTCCTCTATGCCACAGATGCAGAATCCCAGTACAGATATGTCGAAGCGGCGAAAAATATGGGATATGACGTCCTCATTATGGATTGCGAACTGGATTCCCATTTCGTAGGGATGCTTGAACAGACGATGGAGAACGTGCGCTGCGCCCGCGTTGACTCTGACAGCGTGGAGAACCTTATTCCAAAGGAGGAGAAGATAAAGCCCGAAATGTCCGAAGAAGACAAGAAGGCCCTCGACGAACTTTTCAAGTCAGCCCTTCCGGAAGACAGCGAATACACTTTCGATCCTCAGAATCTCGGAGAGAACTCGGAGCCTGTGGTGATAACACAGAATGAATTTATGCGCCGTTTCCGCGATATGAGCGCATTGGGCGGGGGTATGAACTTCTACGGACAGATGCCTCAGTCATACAACGTCATCATCAATATGGAAAATCCTCTCATAAAGAGGATATGGGATGAACGCGGGAAATCCGGAGACCTTCTCAAGCAGGTATGCGATCTCGCCCTGTTGGGCAACGGAATGCTTAAAGGAAAGGCATTGGCTGAATTCATAGCGAGGAGTCAGGCGCTTTTGACGACGAATGGATAAGGAAGAACTTCTGCATCAGGCACGTGAAATCGCTGCGGAGGCGTTAAAAAACGATTTCCGCAGCGATGATTCGCCTATGCTCGGTCACGCTGACGCCGTCGCGGCCATCGTGAAAGACGAAATTGGACTTGATGAAGACAGTCAGGCTGCCGTCTTTCTTCACGAGGCTGTAAGATTCCATCCGGAAACAGACATCAGCGGATTTCCGAAGGAGATACGTGTCATAGTTGAAGGTCTTGACAGAATATCCCGAATAAGGCCGAGGGACACACGTCTTGAGGCGGAGAACTACAAGAAACTGATAGTCCAGTACTCCAAGGACCCGCGCGTTACGGTGATAAAGATAGCCGACAGGCTTGAAGTGATGCGAAAGCTCAGCATCTTCCCTCATTCGAAGAGGGAGCAGAAGATTCTGGAGACCGTGATGCTCTACATTCCCCTCGCCCATCAGTTGGGGCTGTACAATATCAAAAGCGAGATGGAGAACATCTATCTCAAATACGCCGAGCCCGAATCATACCGCCAGATAACCAGGAAACTCAAGGAGGGTGAAAAGACCCGCAAGCGGCTCAGCGAGGAGTTCATAAGCCCTCTTGAAAAGAAACTTTCCGATGCGGGCATACGGTACAAGCTCAAGGTCAGAACCAAAAGCGCATATTCCATATTCAAGAAGATGCAGACCCAGGGAGTGCCTTTCGAGGGCGTCTATGACGTATTTGCCATGCGCTTCATCATAGACTGCGAGCCTGACAGGAAACTGGAACAGGACCTCTGCTGGAAAGTGTACTCATACGTGACCGAAGAGTACGAACCCGACACCTCGAGACTCAGGGACTGGCTTTCAAACCCAAAGCCGAACGGATACGAGAGTCTGCACATCACGGTTAAAAACAAGCAGGGGGAATTTCTGGAAGTGCAGATACGCACTTCCAGAATGGATGCAATCGCTGAAAGCGGACTCGCTTCGCACTGGTCATACAAAGGCATAAAGGGTGACAGCACCCTGACTTCGTGGCTGTCATCGGTACGCTACAGGCTGGAGCATCCGTTTGACACCAAACCGGAAGACGTGCCGCAGCCTCCGAGCAACGAGATTTTCGTATACACTCCAGCCGGAGAACTGAGGATACTTCCGGTCGGTGCCACAGTACTGGATTTTGCGTTCAACATACATACGATGCTCGGTTGCAGATGTACCGGCGGAAGAGTGAACGGGAAAACCGTCTCCATAAGGAACAGACTCCACACAGGGGACGTCGTCGAGATTCAGAGCAGCAAAAGTCAGAGGCCTTCGCCGGACTGGCTCAATTGGGTGGTATCTGCCAAGGCGAGAGCGAAAATCAAGGTCGAAATCGATTCGGAACTGCGAAAGCGTGCCGCCGAAGGCCGTGAACTGCTTCAAAGAAGGCTCAAGAACTGGAAAATGACTCTTCAGGATGACCGGCTCTACGACATAATGCATTTCCTCAAATATTCCTCCGTCATTTCGTTTATGGCTGCCATCAGCAGCGGATACGTGGACGTGAATGACATCAAGACGTATATTCTCTATCCCGAAATGCTTGTCGTAAGGCCGGAACGTGAAGAGAAGAAAGAGGAACCCAGACATGATTGGAAGCCATCGGAAGAGATTCTCGTGATAAATGCGCGCAACGTACGCGGTCTTGAATACAGGATGGCAGCTTGCTGCAATCCGAAATACGGAGACGAAGTGTTCGGGTTCGTCACCCGTACCGAAGGCATCAAGATACACCGGGAAGACTGCCCCAATGCGGCGAGGATGAAATCGTTGTACCCCTACAGAGTCCAGAAAGTTGCCTGGCAGGAAAAAGGATGAACTTCCGTCTGGAATCACCATACTCCCCTTCAGGAGACCAGCCTGAGGCGATAGAGAATCTCAGCGACGCACTGCGCCGCGGAGTCAGGGACGTGACGCTTCTCGGTGTCACGGGGTCGGGCAAGACCTTCACAATGGCAAACGTCATACAGAACCTCCAGCGTCCGGCTCTCATCCTGAGCCACAACAAGACTTTGGCCGCACAGCTGTACGGTGAATTCAAGTCGTTCTTCCCGTCCAATGCAGTGGAATACTTCGTGTCGTACTATGACTACTACCAGCCGGAAGCATACCTGCCTGTAACTGACACCTACATAGAGAAAGACCTGAGCATCAATGACAGGATAGACAAACTGCGGCTGAGCGCGGCCAGCGCCCTGCTGAGCGGGAGGAGGGACGTAATCGTCATCTCCAGCGTCTCCTGTCTCTACGGCATAGGCAATCCTGAGGATTTCCATTCGCAGACGGTCCACCTTGGCAAGGGAGACCGCATAAGTCCCACCAAACTGCTTTACAAGCTGGTGGATGCCCTCTACTCACGCACGTTCACGGAATTACAACGGGGTACGTTCAGAGCAAGCGGAGACACGGTGGACGTATTCCCCGGCGGAGCCGATTTCGCCGTACGAATAGAATTCTTCGGGGACGAAGTCGATTCGCTGTCCATAATAGACCCCGTCACGGGGGCTTGTATGAATACAGTCGACGAAATCAATGTCTATCCAGCCAACAATTTCGTAACGAGCAAGGAACGCGCGGAAGCCGCCGTATCATCGATAGAGTTGGACTTGCAACGCCAAACAGAGTACTTCATCAATCTCGACAAAGGCCTTGAAGCCAAGCGGCTCGAGCAGCGGGTGAAATACGATTTGGAAATGATAAAGGAGATGGGCTACTGCTCCGGCATAGAGAACTATTCCCGATATTTCGACGGCAGAGAATCCGGACAGAGGCCTTTCTGCCTCCTCGACTATTTCCCGAAAGATTTCATCACCTTCATAGATGAAAGTCACGTGACACTCCCTCAAGTGAGAGCGATGTACGGAGGAGACCATTCCAGGAAAGAAGTGCTCATCGATTACGGATTCAGGCTTCCTGCCGCCGCGGACAACAGGCCCCTCACCTTCGATGAATTCTGCGGGCTCACAGGTCAGAGGGTGTATGTAAGCGCCACTCCTTCGGAATATGAGCTCAACAGGTCCGAAGGTCTGGTGGTGGAACAGGTGGTACGTCCCACCGGTCTTCTGGATCCTCCTGTCGAAGTGCGCCCGATAGAGCATCAGGTGGATGACCTCGTGGAAGAGATACGCAAAAGGGAGGAGCGGGACGAGAGGGTTCTTGTCACCACTCTTACCAAGAGGATGGCGGAAGAATTGAACGGATATTTCGAAAATATCGGGATTCGCTGCCGCTACATCCACTCGGATGTGGATACGACGGAACGCGTGGAAATAATTGAAGACTTCAAGAACGGTCTGTTCGATGTGCTTGTCGGCGTGAATCTGCTCCGCGAGGGGCTCGACATTCCGTCCGTCTCGCTCGTAGCCATACTGGATGCGGACAAGGAAGGGCTTCTCCGTTCGGAAAAGGCACTCACTCAGACGGCCGGCAGGGCAGCGCGGAACGTCAACGGCCTCGTCATCATGTATGCCGACAGCATAACGGATTCGATGGCAGCGACCATACGCGAGACAGACAGACGACGGAAGAAACAGATTGCATACAACAAGCTCCACGGCATAACCCCGCAGCAGGTCGAGATGAAGCACAATGCGCTCATAAGCGAGTTGGGGGGCGACCAGCGACGCAAAGGGCGTGTCAGCGCAGCCAATTCATACGATGCTCCCCGATATATCCCCAGTCCTTCCGAACTGGGACGAGGCACGGTCAGCGTGGGATTGGGACACGATTCGATTCGCCTGTCCGATTCCGCAGTCGTCGACGGATACATTGCGGCTGACCTCGCCGCAGTGCTTCAAGACCCTGTCATCCGCGCGATGGACAGGAAGCAGGTGGAAAAGATGACCGACGAGGCTCACCGCAGGATGAAAAAAGCGGCGGCCGAACTGGACTTCACGGCAGCCGCAAAATATCGCGACGAAATGTGGGCTCTGCAACAATATCTGAAAGTATGGAAGGATTAGAGTTCCATCCCGTCCCCCCTTACGGTCCGTCCGAGGAAAGGGAAACTGTTCAGGAGTTGCCCTTCCTCTTGTCGAGAGCCTTCTGGTAGGCCTTTGCATTCTTCTGATGCTCGGAGTAGGTGCGGGCAAACAGGTGTGTGCCGCTGAAATCGGAATTGGCGCAGAAGAACAGGTAATTTCCCTCCGGATTCAATACGGCATCAAGATTAGCCTTCGTGGGCACGGCAATGGGACCCGGCGGCAGACCGGCATGCCTGTAGGTATTGTACGGAGAATCAATCTCAAGATCCCTGAGAAGAATCCTGTTGGTCTTGTAATCCAGACAATATGCAATTGTGGGACAGGCCTGGAGTTTCATCCCCGCGCGCAGACGGTTGAGATACACTCCCGCTATCTTGGGCATTTCGGGCTCGAAGTTGGTCTCCCCTTTCACGATTGATGCAAGCACAGATACTTCCTTGATGCTAAGTCCCTGAGCCTTGGCTTTCGCGCGCCTTTCCTTCGTCCAGAACTCGTCATAGGCCTGTTTCTGTCTTGACAGCAATTCTTCTATTCCGGCAGTCCAATACATTTCATAGGTATCAGGGATAAAAAGGGAAAACACGTTGGACGGAGTGAAACCGAACCGTGCGAGAAGAGCCTTGTCATTCAACGCGGACATCACCTGAGCCGAATCTATCATCAGTTGCGAACTGATGCGCGAAGCAATCTGATCCTTCCGTCGCAAGGTACCGCTCAATACGAGATTGCAGGGGGTCTGCCAGCAGTTGTTCAACATCCTTGCCACATACACGCTTGTATGTGAAGGCTTCACTTCGTAGCGTCCGGGCTTTATGTAAGAAGTCACCTTCTTGGATTTGAACGCCCTGTCCAAGCTGTACGGCCTCCTGACACCCGCGTTTCTGACGAGTTCCGCATAGACTTCATCGGCACTCGTCCCGGGACGCACGAAAACAACCGTTTCATGCCTGAAATTAGGCAGTTTGTTGTCGCTGACATACCTCCAAGCGAACCAACATCCCACCAGAAGCAAGGCGCCGGCAAGCAGGGCCGGCAAAGTGGATTGCCCTTTCTTTCTTTTCATCATTGTTTCCTCAAGAGAACGGTATCGCCGGGACGCAGCTTGTGTCCGGGGGCAAAACCGTTCAATTTCATAATGGACGACATCTTGACCGCATATTCCTGACAAATGTCCCTCAGGCTTTCATCCTCCCCTTCGACTATGTGCTTGTCAAGTCCCCTCCGCGTCTGATTCTTCTTCACTTGAAGATAGACAACTGTCCCGGGGGCGGGAGCCGCATCCTCCTTAAGGTCATTAAACCTCAGCAGTTCTTTCAGGAAAAGATTGTTGGTGGCGGCGATAGAAGCATAACTGTCATCATCGGTACTGTATATGAACGGTACGCCGTTCTTGACATAGACCGGTCTTGACAAGGAGAAATGCAAGGTTTCATTGACAGAAGGGTCGTAACGCTGCGGTTCCGAAAGCACCGTTGGAGAAGCAGGAATGACTTCCGGGGTCTCCTCGATAAGATTCCCCTCACGTTTCCTGCGGATTTTCTTCACTTTCCTTGTACGGACGGTGCTTTTCCCCGTCAGCATCTCTTCTTCCTGAACCACGCCCTCGGACTTCGATGATTTTCCCGTTACCGCTCCCCCCGCAGGAACCGCAGCCGCGAAATCTGACGGTTTCATACGGTCGAATCTGGAAAGGTCATATTCCTCGATGATTCTTATCAATTTTGTGGCGTATTGCGGATCCGTGGCATACCCCGCCTTCTTCAATCCATGCGCCCAAGCCTTGTAATCGGTAATCTTGAGATCGAAAAGAAACGCATAACGCTGCCTGTAGCGCAGGAAATCGGAATGGTCCGCATAAGAATCATCAACCGAATCATACGCGCGGAAACACTCCCCTTTGAGGTCATCGTCCTCCTTGATGGTGCGCCCCTTCCAGTCAAAGCATTTGATACCGAAATGATTGTTTGCCTCCACGGCCAGTCTGGACTGACCGTAGCGGGACTCCAGCAGACCTTGAGCCAGAGTGATGCTGGCCGGCACGCCGCTGCGGTACATTTCGCGTACCGCCGATGCAGAATACCTTTCTATGTAACTCTGCTGCGGTGTCACCGAAAATACAAAAAACAGCATACAAGCCGCTATTACTGCAAACAATCTTTTCATAAGGCTTTCAATTTAGCAAATCTTGAAGACATCTCCATCATTGGCGGCATAAGATTCCGGAAAAATTTTCCGCGCCTCCTTTTCAAAGGCGGAAACGTCCCTGACTCTGGACGAATAATGCCCCATAAGGAGACGACCGGCTCCGGCCGCCAGAGCGCATCCGGCTGCCTGCGCCGCAGTGCTGTGGAAATACTTTTCAGCCTTGTCCGAAAACTCCTCCAAATATGTGGCTTCGTGATACAGGACATCCACGCCCTTTACCCACAACGGCAGTTCCGGGAAGGACGCAGTATCGCTGCAATAGGCATAACTGCAGGCCTTGAACGGTTGCTTGTCGGCGCGTCGCGGACTCACTTTCTCGTCAAAGCGGAAACCGTAGCAGTCTGTCTTGTGCCTGAGAGGAAACGCAGTGACACGCACTTCCCTGCCATCCATAATAACTTGAGGTTCACTACAATCCAGAGGATGATGTTCGATGGGATATGCCACACCCTCCCCGAACATTGACAGGAAGAACTTCAGAACAGGTCCGAACGCCTTCGGCGCATAAATGTCCAGCCGCTGCGTACGTCCGTACAGCGCTATCGTGGAAAGCAGCCCGAAAATCCCGAAGATATGGTCACCGTGCAAATGCGACAGGAATATCGCATCAACCTTGACGAATGACAGATGGGCGCGCCGTATCGCCTGCTGGGTGCCTTCCCCGCAATCAATCAAAAACAAGCGCCCGTGTACTGAAAGCATTTGGGCGCTTGGATTCCTATCGGAAATGGGCATGGCGGATGCCGTGCCCATTATCGTCAGAGTCAAATTCATGGAATCTGATTATTCACCTTTCTCAAGTTTGTCCTTGAGAGCCGCAAGAGCGTCGATGTCACCGAGAGTCGTCTTCTCAATATTGGAATTGATTTTCTTGACAGACTTCTTGGTGTCCTCGGCTGCGGCAACGGCAATCTTCTCCTTTGCCTCCGTATATGTGGCGAGGTGCGAGAGAATAACCCTGCGGTTTGAACGGCGGAGCTCGATGACCTTGAACGGAAGTTTCTCTCCCGCAACGGCCTGCTTGCCGTCTTCCTTGACCATATCCCTCATGAAAGCAAATCCTTCCACCTCGGAATCCACACCGTCAAGGGTAATGGCGGCACCCTTTCCGGTAACGTTAGCAACCACAGCCTCGATGACGGAACCCACGGTATATTTGGCCTCGACTTCATCCCAGGGATTTGCCATAAGTTGCTTGCGGCCGAGACTCAGCTTATGGTTGGCCTCGTCGAAATCAAGTATCTGCACGTCGATGACACTGCCGGATTCGACAACCTCCGAAGGATGCTTGATTTTGTTCCAACTGAGATCGCTGATATGGATGAGTCCTTCAACGCCGTCCTCAAGTTCTGCAAACACGCCGAAATTGGTGATGTTACGGACGGTTGCCTTATGCTGGCTCCCGACGGGATATTTCTCGCGGACACTCTCCCACGGATTGGGGGTGAGCTGCTTGAGACCGAGACTCATCTTGCGAGCTTCGCGATCGAGGGTGAGAATCTGCGCCTCGATTTCGTCTCCGACCTTGAGGAACTCTTGAGCCGAATGAAGCTTGGGTGACCAGGACATCTCCGTCACATGGATGAGACCTTCCACACCGGGCTCAATCTCCACGAACGCGCCGTAATCGGCGATGAGCACCACTTTACCCTTGACCTTGTCTCCGACTTTGAGATTGGCATCGAGATTGTCCCAAGGATGAGGGGTAAGTTGCTTGAGACCGAGTGCGATTCTCTTCTGCTGCTCGTTGAAATCGATAACGACGACCTTGATCTTTTCATCAAGCGTCACGATATCCTCAGGATGGTTGATGCGTCCCCACGACAGGTCGGTGATATGGATGAGACCGTCTACGCCGCCAAGGTCGATGAACACACCATAGTTGGTGATGTTCTTGACAGTACCCTCGAGTATCTGTCCCTTTTCGAGCTTGCCGATGAGTTCGGCCCTCTTGATTTCCTGCTCTTCCTCGAGAAGCGCCTTGTGGGATACGACCACGTTGCGGAATTCGGGATTGATCTTGACGATTTTGAAATCTATTGTCTGGTTGACGTAAACGTCATAGTCCCTGATGGGCTTGATATCTATCTGTGAACCCGGGAGGAAAGCTTCGATGCCGAATACGTCGACAATCATACCGCCCTTGGTGCGTGTCTTCACGAAACCCTTGACGATTTCCTCTTTCTCGTAAGCCTCGTTGACCCTGTCCCATGATTTGAGGGCACGAGCCTTCTTGTGTGAGATTATGAGCTGTCCTTTCCTGTCCTCCGCCGATTCCACGAACACTTCCACCTTGTCACCCACCTTGAGGTCGGGATTGTAGCGGAACTCGGGAGCCTGAATCACACCCTCGCTCTTTCCGCCAATGGTGACAACGACTTCGCGCTTGTTGATTGCGGTGACTTCACCTTCCACCACTTCGCGCTCCACGATTTTGGAAAGGGTGTTGTCATAGGCGGCCTCGATGGCCGACCTGTCCTCTCCGCCATAAACGTCTCCACCTTCAAAAGCTTCCCAATCGAAGTTTTCAGGCGCTACCGAAGCATTGAGAATCTGCTTTCCGGTTTCTTGATTCTTGATTTCTTCTTCCATAATGTGCAATAAAATACAAACTAGGGGTTAAACTTTATGTAACGTGCTTGTTGAAAGCCCGCAAATATAAGGAAGATATTTCTGATTCACAAGAAATTAGAAACAAAAAAAATCACAACATTTTCCTCCTGCGGAAGAGGAACAGCAAGGCAAAAATCAGACACAACATCAGCAAGGCTATCGCTATCCACGCCCAAGGCCTTTCCGCGAAGGGAAGATTCACGTTCATTCCGTAGAAACTCGCGATGAGCGTTGCAGGCATCAGAAGCAGTGAAATGAAGGTGAATATCTTCATTATCTTGTTCTGATCCAGATTGATGATTCCGAGGACGGTATCCTGCAGATACTCAAGCCTTTCGAAAGTGAAGTTGATATGGTTTATCAGTGAGGCGATGTCCTGAAGAATCACGCCGAGGTCCTCGCGTATGGACGGATCCATAGGACAGGACTTGCTCTTGAATATGTTGGAGACAAGGCGCTGCTTGTCTATTATGTTTTCCCTGACGAGCATCGCATTCTCCTGAAGCTGATTTATATCCAGAAGGAATTCCTCACTGATATCCTCCTGCTGGTTGATCCTCCTGCTGAACTGGGAAGCATCCTTGGCTATGAGCTCGATGATGTCGGCATCCAGGTCCACGCGCCTGTCAACTATCTCCACAAATATGGAAAATCCCCCGGGAAACAGTTCGGGACGCGCCTGTATCTTCATCTGTATGGATGAGATGGAACGTATCGGATTTTCGTGCAAAGTTATCAGCAGATTATCTGCAAGTATGAACGACAGCGGCTCCATAGCCATCTCGTCGGCAGTAGGGGAAAGATAACTCGTGTTGCCGAAAACGACGCCGTTCTCCTCCTGGAAACGGGAAGAACTTTCTATCTCCTCGGCTTGCGCCCTGCTCTGGATTTCGGTACCGATAAACGACTCGACCGCTCTCTTTTCCTCCCCCGTCGGATTGAGGAGATCTATCCAGAGAACATTTTCTTTGCCGATAGCAGCAAACTCCGTTATGGACTGGCCCGATACAATCTCAGAGCCTTGTCTGTAGAAAATCTTAATCATCGTGCCTTCCTGATTTCCCGGCATCAGTCGGAAGGGTTAAACTTACGGGTTAGCCGGTATTACGGAGAAACCGGCACGCAAAGGTAAACATTTATATCAGAATTCCAACCCCTATCGCAATCAAAACCGTTCCTCCTACGATTTCGGAGATCCGGCCGGCGTACTTCCCCAAAGACTTCCCGCCCAATATTCCGGCCACCACGGACAACGAGGTGAACACAGCTACAGCGGCAGCCCGCCATAGCATATCGCAAAGCGGAAGAGCCGCCAGTGAAAGAGAAGCGCCGGCAGACAAAGCGTCTATGCTGGTAGCCACGCCGGCCAGAAGCACGTTTCTGAAGCCGTTCAGATCGCGGTGTTCCTCGTTTCCCTTGATTCCTTCGACAACCATCGAAGCGCCGACATAAAACATCAGCAGGAATCCCGCTACGTGGGCGAAACCCAGGATGTGGGACGCGACTATGGAGCCCGACACCCACCCGAAAAGCAGCAATCCTGACTGGATGACCGCAAACACCGCAGAGACCGTCGTCACTTTGCGGAAATCGGTTTTCCGTAAAGTGACGGCAGAGCACAGCGACACGGCGAAGCAGTCCGCGCACAGCGCGAGCGAAAAAAGCAAAACGTTGAAAAGCGAGGTCATCTTTCGGGTTTGAACTCCTGCCGGTTGACTATGGAGCGTCCGAGTGTGAGGGAGTCTGCATATTCCAGATCATCACCGAACCCCAGACCTCTGGCCAGCGTGGAAACGCGAACCCCGAATCTTTCAAGTTGACGGTAAATATAAAAGGAGGTGGTCTCACCTTCCACGTCCCCGCTCAAAGCCAATATGACTTCCATACAGGGGTCAGCCGCCTCGGACACTCTTCGCACCAGCGCCTCTATGGTGAGGTCGGAGGGACTTATGCCGTCGATGGGAGAGATGATTCCCCCCAACACGTGATACACGCCTCTGTATTGCCCCGTCTCCTCTATGCTCATCACGTCGCGAACATTCTCCACCACGCATATCTGGGAATGGTCGCGGCTCCTGTCTGCGCACACGGAACAGAGCTCCCCGTCCGAGAGCATCATACATTCGCGGCAATAGTGCACGTCGTCCGACAGCGCCCTGATGACGTCGCTCAGATGATGGACGTTGGTGCCCGGCTGCCTGAGAAGGTGCAGGGCCAGACGCATAGCCCCCCTTGTACCTATGCCGGGCAGGGAACTGATGGCATCAACGGCCTCTTCGAGAACGGAGGAAGTGTATTTCACGCCCATTACCTGTGATATTCTATGAGACCGTCCATCGGAGATTCCACTATCGAAGAAATCCTGATGCCGTATTCATCCGAAAGTTTCATAAGGATTCCCTTGCACGCCACCGCAAATCCTCCGACCAGTCCCACTGGGCAGGAAGCCATATCATACTGACTGAGCGAGCGCTCGAAAAATGAGCGTAAATTGTTTTCCACGAGATTGCACGCATATTCTTCCTTGCCGTACCAGTCCAGAACCCAGGGAGCAATACTGCCCAGATACTTTGAAGGAGCATCCGACTTATATACTTTCTGCACTATGGAAGCATAATCAGATTCGAAGGACGATGCGAAAGACTCAGCCATCGAAGCCGGCACTCTTCTCTTCAGAAAGTCCGAAAGGAAGAGTTTGCCCAGACAGGCGGCTCCACCCTCGTCGCCGAGTATGAATCCCCCGGAATGAACGTTGCTGACAATCTTTTCCCCATCGAAGAAACAGCTGTTGGACCCCGTACCGAGAATGGCGGCGATTCCGTGATTGTGTCCGCATACGGCCCGCGCAGCTCCCAGGAGGTCGGAAGCGTATTCCACATTGCCGCCTTTCCGCTCGCAAATGAGGCCTGCGGCATATATGTACATATCGGAAACCATCTCACCCGGCTCATTGAGCGCCATCACGGCCTTGCGCGTAATTTCGTCGGCGTTCTGCCCCGTCATCACAGAGAAATTGATGCCTTCGGTCCTGAGCCTCTTCAACGTACCGTCCGAGTAAATCGCGCACCAGTCGGTCTTGGTCGCACCGCATTCAGCAATAATCTTCATTTTTCAGTCAACTTCTTATACAAACACTCCGTTCTTCCGCCAGTTGATGTAACCCGCTATGGAAGATACGGTATAGAACACATAAAGCAACGCCGGTCCCCTGAGCCCCACCTCAAGAGAAAGATAAACGGAAATCCCATCGGCAATAATCCACAGAATCCACTGCCCCGGATATGACCTCGTAAGCCACCAGGTCGCCACTATTCCGAGAACCAGCACGAGGGCGTCCGGAACAGGCGCAGGGTCATTGAAATGACTCAGTATCAAATATGTCACCGCGAAACCGACAATCAGTATGGCCAGACTGCACAAAGCCACCGGCGCTGTAAGCCGGTGCATTATTATCTTCTTGTCCCTGCCGGCGTTCAATTCTTCATCACGATTCCACGAGAAGATGCCTACCACGGCCATCACCATATAATAGAACTGAAGAATGGAAAGACCCCACACACGGTCAGGAATATAAATGACGAGCAGAATGATGCAACTGACTATATCCACTGGCCACATCCATTTGTGATGCAGAATCTGAAGAACAAGAAACAGAGTGCCGACAACAAGCGCCGCGATATCGAGTATCGGCTTCAAATCCATCGTCATAGGACTTCGATAAGTTCGACCTTGAATATCAGAGTCGCGCACGGAGGGATGGATCCCGGTGCCCCGGCTTCGCCGTATGCGAGACGATATGGTATGTAAAGTTCCCATACAGAGCCTTCTGACATCAGCTGCAGGGCCTCTGTCCAGCCCGGTATAACCTGATTCACGCCGAATATTGCCGGCTCCTTCCTGTCATATGAACTGTCGAATTTCCGTCCGTCCACGAAAGTGCCTTCATAATGGCATTTCACCTTGTCGGCAGGCCCGGGCTTCCTGCCTGCGCCTTCCTCGAGGACCTTGTACTGCAGACCGCTTGCCAGCACGACCACACCTTCTTTCTCCGAATTCATTTTAAGGAAGGCCTCTCCTTCTTCCCTGTACTGCCCGGCAAGGGCTTCCATATCAGCCTTCCTCTGATTTTCAATCTCCGTAAAATACTTTTTCAGCAGCTTCCCGGCCTCTTCGAAACTTATGGCCGGCTGCGCTCCCGTAAAACCGTCCTTTATCCCGGCCGTGAGGTCTCCGAAATCAACGTCGCCTACTCCAGACTGAATCATATTGTGGGCTATGCTCAAGCCCAAAGCGTAACTTGTCTTGTCTTGCATAATTCGTTTCCTTTCCACAAAATTACACAAAAATCCTCATATCCCAAAACGTCCGGCAAGACTCAAACGCACAAAAAAAAGCGCGCGTCCCCTCATAAAATGCAGGGGCGCGCGGTCAATGCTTTTTAATTTTTCAATCGGTCAAATTTCCTGAGACCGGCGGACTGATGCCCTGACGGCCTTGGGAAATTTGCATTCATTAATCTGAAACGGGACGGACAGACCCGCCGATGGAGCGGTCGCCGCTGTTCGCCGGACGCTTCGCCCAAGCGCCCGACTATTCCGCCTTTCCGTCAGAACCGAGCACGTTGATGATTTTGTGCGTATAGAGCTTCTTCATCTCGTCGCGGGCAGGTCCGAGATACTTTCTCGGGTCGAACTCGCCCGGCTTCTCTGCAAACACCTTACGGACAGCGGCGGTCATAGCCAGACGGCTGTCCGAATCGATATTTATCTTGCAGACAGCACTCTTCGCAGCGGCACGGAGCTGCTCCTCGGGGATACCGACCGCGTCAGGAAGTTTTCCTCCGTGTTCGTTGATGATATCCACATACTCCTGGGGGACGGAAGAAGAGCCGTGAAGCACGATGGGAAAACCTGGAAGCTTCTCCTCGACAGCCTTGAGCACGTCGAATGCGAGTGGCGGAGGAACGAGTTTCCCGGTCTTGGGGTCACGCGTGCACTGCTCGGGCTTGAACTTATACGCACCGTGGGAAGTGCCTATGGAGATTGCGAGGGAATCGCATCCCGTACGGGTGGCGAAATCAATCACCTCTTCGGGCTTCGTGTAATGAGACTCCTCAGAGGCCACCTCATCTTCAACTCCGGCAAGTACGCCAAGCTCAGCCTCAACAGTGACATCGAACTTGTGGGCATATTCGACGACCTTACGGGTAAGAGCTATGTTCTCTTCATAAGGGAGCGACGAACCATCGATCATAACGGAAGAAAAGCCCATATCCACGCAACTCTTGCAAGTCTCGAAAGTGTCACCGTGGTCAAGATGAAGGACAATCTGGGGTTTTTCCCAGCCAAGTTCCTTCGCATAAGCCACCGCGCCTTCCGCCATAAAGCGGAGAAGTGTCTGGTTGGCGTAATTGCGGGCACCTTTGCTGACCTGCAGGATTACCGGAGACTTGGTCTCCGCCGAAGCCTGGATAATGGCCTGAAGCTGCTCCATGTTGTTGAAATTGAATGCAGGGATTGCATATCCGCCTGCAACGGCCTTGGCGAACATCTCACGTGTGTTCACGAGGCCCAAATCCTTATAAGATACCATAATGCAGTTATTGTTTTTGAAAGTATTCTTCAAATCCTGACAAATTTAATTATTTTTGCCGAAAGAATGAAAAAAATGGCAGGCAAAGTCATTATATTTTCGGCCCCATCGGGCTCAGGGAAAAGCACCGTCATCAACCATCTGCTAGGCATACATCCCGAATTCGAATTTTCAATAAGCGCCACGTCACGCGCCCCGAGAGGCAATGAAAGGGATGGGGTGGAATACTATTTCATCAATGCCGCCCGCTTCAGGGAACTGATAGCGGAGGATGCTTTCGTGGAATACGAAGAAGTCTACCACGACCGTTTCTACGGCACTCTCAAGAAAGAAGTGCAGAGAATTTGGGACAATGGGCACGTCATCATCTTCGACGTTGACGTGAAAGGCGGGGTCAGTCTCAAGAAATATTTCGGTGGCTGCGCCCTCTCCGTACTCATAGTTCCGCCCGACATCGGGACTCTCCGGAAAAGACTCACGGGACGCGGGACGGACACCTCCGAGGCTATCGAGGAAAGGGTGCAGAAAGCCGCCTGGGAACTCGGATACGCTGAGGGCAAATTCGACCGCACACTGGTGAACGATGTTCTGGAGAATACTCTGTACGAGGCGGAACAGATAGTGGACAAATTCCTCGGAAAATGAGAATTGCCGTATATTCGGGCTCTTTCGACCCCCTTCATATCGGTCACCAGGCCATAATGGAATACCTCACCTGCGAAAAGGAATTTGACTGGGTGTATCTGATAGTTTCACCTCAAAATCCCATCAAGGCCCCTTCGAAAGCTGATTCCGCGGAAGAAAGGTACAGAGCCGCCGTGGAAGCGGTGAAAAGGCACCCCGAACTTCACGTATGGGTAGATGACATAGAATTGAAGATGCCAGGACCGCACTATACCATTAAAACCCTGGATGCCTTGAAGAAAAGGGAGCCGGAAAACGAGTTCACCCTCATCATCGGAGCCGACAATCTGGAGCTCATACACAAATGGCGCGACTTCCCCAGAATCTTGAGCGAATACGGTGTGGCTGTGTTCCCCAGAAAAGGATATGACGCGGACAGGATAAGGGAAACTCTCTACCGTGAAAGCAGACGGCTCGATATACCGACCTACGTCCTGGACAATTCGGAAGCGCATTCCCTCGAAGGAACGGTGATGCTTGAGGAAGATTACGTCAACCTTTACAATATCCGTATAATGGACTCCCCCGTCATAGACATATCCTCCACGCAGATAAGGGAGGCTGAAGCCCGCGGAGAAGATATGTCCGCCTACCTGATGTAGATGGCATCCACCTCACTGCGATAAGGATCACCCGTCTGGGCGCCTTCTCTGGTCACGGCGATGGACGAGGCCACGGTGGCGAAACGGGCCGCTTCCACCAGAGACATTCCCTCGGAAAGAGCAGTCACCAGCGCTCCGTTGTAGGCATCTCCTGCGCCCACCGTATCCACGGCCGTCACCGTGCGGGCAGGGACTATGGTAAAGACGCCGTCAGACAGCACTGCTGACCCATCGCTCCCGAGAGTGATTATCACGTTGGGCACGCCCTTCGCCACCAGCGCCTCCGCAGCGAGTTTCGCATCATTGGCGGTCTCTATATGGATACCGGTAAGTTCTTCGGCTTCAGTCTCATTCGGAGTGACAAGCCACACCTTTCCAAGCAATCCGTCAGGAAGGGGGGAAGAGAGCGGAGCCGGATTGAGAACCACCCTCCTGCCTGCCGAATACGCAGCTTCGACGGCGCGCTCCACCGTCTGCATAGGGATTTCAAGTTGCGTAAGCAAATATTCCGCAGAAGTTATCTGCTCCCTCAGTGCATCCATATCATCCGCTGTCAGTTCCGAATTCGCCCCAGGAGCGACAGCGATGCAGTTCTCCCCGTCATCGGCCACGAATATCAGCGCGGTTCCCGTGGCGGTGCTGCCGCTGAACTTCATCGCGGAAGTGTCTATTCCCTCCGACGAAAACGTCCTTTCAAGCAGACGACCCTGCATATCGTCGCCCACACAGGTAATGAAAAGAACATTACCGCCGAGCCTGGCCGCCGCCACCGCCTGGTTGGCCCCTTTGCCGCCGTTGGCCTGTCTGAACTTTCCTCCGCCTATGGTCTCACCAGGGCGTGGCAACCGCCTGACATAGGCCGTCATATCTATATTGGAACTCCCTATCACTGTTATCTTGCCCATATCTCACAAGTTTTTGTTCATTCAGGACCTCGTGCCGTTTCCGCCGACAGGGAAACCGGCTGGAGCCGTCTCCGCAAATGATATCTTCCCGAATTGAGCTTCGTATTTCGCCACATTGTCCTGAAGGGCCGAAAGCAACCGCTTGGCATGCTCCGGATTCATAATCACCCTTGAGACGACTTCCGGCTGGAGAACACCTGGAAGCATTGCGGCAAAATCCAGAATGAACTCGCTGCGCGAATGTGTTATTACGGCAAGATTGGAGTACTTGCCTCCCGACACCTCAGGCTTGAGGTTGATTGAAAATTCTTTTTTCTCGTCCATAGTCCGGTAAAAATAAGAAGTTACTTCGAATTATAGGTATGCATACTGTTTTTCGACGACGGAAGGTAATTGACACCGTACCAGGTCATCTGCATCGCAAGAAAAGAAAGCAGCACGGAAGCGACAAAAGCCAGTCTTCCCTTCGCTTCCGGAAGATGTGTACCGGCGAGAGTCAGCAGCCAGGTGGCGGCGGCCCAACATTCCTTCGGGTCCCAGGTCCAGTAATCCCCCCACGCCGCCTTGGCCCATACCGCTCCGCACAGCATGCCTAGCAACAGCAGAGAAGAAGACGTGCGCAGCAACTTTCCGGAGAGCCGGAGCAGGGGGCGTTTTACGAAAAAGGAAGTGATACCCAGCACGAGGGACAGCGCCATCAGCGAATAGGCGAGCATATATATTATAAGATGCGGCACGAACCAGAAACTGCGCAGTGCCGGGGCCAGGGTGCCCATATTGATGCGGGCAAGCGAAATGAATCCGAACAGCACCGCCAGCACCAGCGCGGCCGGAAGTACGGCACGGTTGTTCCACGTCTTTCTCAGCTCGAGGAGAGCCCCTGCGGCAAGCACAGCCATTCCAAGCAGCACAAAGGGAAGCCATGGGTCTCTGACGACCTTGAGAACGCTGTACCGCCCGTTTTCCGTGTCATAGCCAGACTGGTAGATGAGAAAACCGTCTACGCGACAGGGGTGATTAACGGAAGTGACGTGCCGCTCCCCGTTTATGTCAAGAGTACTGGAATACTGCTTTGGGCTGACTCCGTCGGGATAGCAGTCCACCTCGAACTCCTCCAGCCTCACGTCAAAAGGAAGAGGGACTGCCTCGGCGCGAGTGTTGACTGCAATATGAGAAGCTTCCTCCCTGATGGCGACAAGCCGCGCATCGATGAAGTCCGGAGCCCCGAAAAAGCCCGTGAACAATATCAGTAGTAAACCTCCGTGAGAGAGGACCGACGGGAGCGGACGGCGGGAACGGACGTTCCTGACAGTGACAATCGAAAGCGACAGCATAAGAAGCAAGACGAATGCCGCAAAACCCGCAGTGTGCTCGATTTCCAGTCCGAAACTTCCCTCCACGGCCATAAGCAGGGCAGCGCTCAGGAGCAAGACAACGGAAAACGTCCTTCCGCCGAGAACGTCGGAGACGGCGCTTCTCCCCTGCGGCTTCGAAGCGACAAGTGCGGCTGCCAGCAGAAAAGCGGCCGCTGCAATCAGATTCAAGGGAAACTCGAAAAGATGGAGGTCAATCATACTGTTTCGCACATTGAAAAAATGCCCCGGACAGGGGTCCGGGGCATCGTGTCCTGCAAACAGAAATTATTTCTGTCTTGCCTTGTATCTCTGATAGAATTTGTCAACACGGCCGGCTGTATCGACAATCTTGACTTTGCCGGTATAGAACGGGTGAGAAGTATTGGAAATCTCGACCTTCACAAGAGGATATTCGACACCTTCGATTTCAATCGTCTCCTTCGTAGTGGCGCAGGAGCGGGTGATGAACACTTCTTCGTTTGACATATCCTTGAAAGCTACAAGACGGTAGGTTTCGGGATGGATTCCTTTTTTCATTTCACTGGTATTTTGAATCGTGGGCGCAAATTTAGTCAAATTATTTGATTCTGCAAGGCGTATCATCATAAAGAACGAATCTTTTGGCCTTCCGTATCCATTTCTGCTCTTCCGCCTTCACGTGTTCCTGCACTATGTCGAAGGTTATGTCCCCGCGCAGGTAGGCCTCACACACAGGGTCGGCGAGCCGTGCGAAGAGAGCATCCGAAAGAGTGAACTGCGAATACTTTCCAAGGAAATGCTTCATAAGCCTCAGGGTATGAAGCAGCGAATGGTACTGCGCGCCCGGAAGCAGAATCGTCTGGTAACCGGAACATTTTTCCCCCGCATAAGGACCGAATGAAGGCGTGAACGTGCACGGACGCATCTTGACCCCCTCGGGGACGGGCAGAAGATTTCCGCTTTCCGGTCTGATGAAAGGAGCGCCGAAATATTCGTACGGCCTCGGAGTCCCTATGCCCGGCGTAATCGAAGTGTCCTTCCACAATGCTCCTCCACTGTACATCTGGCAGCTGAAAAAACCCGTGATGTCGGGCGAAGGCGCTATGCTCCAAGGCATAAGAAGCCCCCCGGAAGCACAGGCTGAGGCAGATATCAGATGCAAGGGATAATGCGCTGAAATCTCGTTGTAATACAGATGCGCGAGTTCTCCCAAAGTGAGTCCGTGCCGGTGGGGCACCTGCGGCGTCCATATATCGTGCCCGATGGAAGGCATAGTCCCTTCGACATTCCTTCCTGCCGGGTTGGGGTGATCTATGACATACAGGGACGGAGCCCTGTCCAACGTATTTATGGTCGACATCAGGCGAAGGAAATCCACCGTAAACGGGAAATAGCGCGAACCGGCATCCTGTATTTCGACCACGACCGCATCCAGGGCGGCTATACTGTCAACGTCGAATTCGATATGGCTCTCCTCATCGCCCAATTCGGCCTCGGAGGGGCTGAACACGGCTTCGAGATTGCCTCTGGACTCGAAAATCTCGTAGAGATACATCCCTGTCGAGGGATCCCAGGAATTCTGTGTGGCGAACACTCCGACCTTCCCCTCGCGGAGAGTGCGGTCCATCTGTTCGCCTATGGGTGTCGTACGGAAACTGAACATTGTCGTATAATTGAATTTGCCAGGCTCACGGCCACTCCGCCCAGCTCCTCCGCCCTTTCCACGGTCATCGCCTCGGAATATATGCGTATGACAGGTTCAGTATTGGACCGTCTGAAATGTATCCATTCCCTCCTGTCGTCAAAATCTATCTTCACGCCATCCACGGTATTGACTTTGCCGCCGGGAAACGCCGTCTTCGCCGCATCGAGTATAAGATCCGTAAGGCGGGGGTCGTCGAGTTCAATCCTGTTTTTCGCGATGAAGTACTGCGGCAGACTTGCCTTGAGAGCGCTTGCGCTTATGCCGAGCCCGGCCAGATTGGACAGGAACAGAGCGACTCCCACCATAGCGTCACGCCCGCTGTGAATTGCAGGATAAATCACGCCTCCGTTCCCCTCTCCCCCTATGAGAGCCCCTACTTCGTGCATTCTGGTGGTGACGTTGACTTCGCCAACAGCCGCAGGGTACCATACCCCTCCGTGCGACTCCGTGACATCGCGAAGGGCCCTTGAAGACGAAAGATTGCTTACCGTAGCCATTCCTCTGACGCCTCTCTCCTCTTCGCGGCGGAGAAGGTAGTCAGCTATGCTGACAAGCGTGTATTCCTCGACGAAAGGCTCTCCCGTCTCGCAGATGAATGCCAGACGGTCCACGTCCGGATCCACGCTGATGCCAAGGTCGGCTCCGTATCTGACCACCGCCTCGCTCAGACCGGTCAGATTGGCCGGAAGCGGTTCGGGATTGTGGACGAAATCGCCCGTGGGCTCGCAATTGATGCAGATGCACTCCACACCGAGACGTTCAAGGAGTTCAGGCATTATAATGCCTCCCACCGAATTGACCGCATCCAGCACCACTTTGAAACTTGCCTTGCGTATCGCGGCGGCATCCACTGCCTCAAGCGCCGTCACGGCATCCAGATGGGCGTCCGTGAAATCGTGTTCCGTGACTTTGCCGAGTTTATCCACCGCGGCGAATTCGAAATCTCCTGATTCGGCCAGTTCGAGAATACGGTTCCCCTGTTCCGCAGTCAGAAACTCCCCTTTTTCATTGAGCAGTTTGAGCGCGTTCCACTGTTTCGGATTGTGGCTGGCCGTGAGTATGATTCCTCCGTCTGCGCCCGAAAGAATAACGGCCATCTCCGTCGTGGGGGTACTGGCAAGACCGGCGTTGATGACATCCACGCCGCAGGATACGAGAGTTCCGCAGACGAGGTCCTCCACCATACTGCCGCTGAGCCTTGCGTCCCGGCCCACGACGACCTTGTACCTGCCTTCCGCAGCATGTCCGCGTCCTGTGAGCCACTTGCAGTAGGCATAACTGAACTTGACGATGTCTATGGGGGTAAGCCCCTCTCCGGGAGCCCCTCCTATGGTACCGCGTATGCCGGAAATGGATTTAATCAGAGTCATAAGTACAAAAGTAGTGAATTTTATCGTACTTTTGTCAGGCAATCCAAAACTTATGAAAATGCAAGGCATCTGGACCATAGTCCTTCTCGTCATATCGAACATATTCATGACCTTCGCCTGGTACGGCCACCTGAAGCTCCCCGAGATTCTTCCTTCATCGAAAGACTGGCCTCTCATACTTGTGGTGGTGCTTTCCTGGAGCGTGGCCCTGTTCGAATACTCCTTTATGATTCCCGCCAACAGGATAGGCTCCGACGTCAATGGAGGACCGTTCAGTCTGGTCCAGCTCAAGGTGATTCAGGAAGTGGTTTCCCTCACCGTCTTCACCTGCATAGTATCGCTTGTATTCAAGAGCCAGCCCATACAGTGGAACCATATCGTCGCATTCATCTGTATGGTCGCAGCAGTGTTTTTCGTGTTCCTGAAATGAGAAGTTCCCGGAATTGACAACCGAAATATTTGGAGAAAAAAGTTTTTTACCTAACTTTGTACCCCTGAACGGATATGCTGGGTTCGTATAACGGTTAGTACTCGAGATTCTCAATCTCGCAATAGGAGTTCGATTCTCCTACCCAGTACGATATTTTCAATATGAAATCAAGCAACTTCGTTTCGCCTCCGCGGGACGAAGTTTCATTTGGCGAAGCGGCATTCTCGGAAATCAAGGACGATACAAAATGAAAAATCCGGTATCCATAACCCTGAAATGCGCGGGCAAGACGCTTGCGGGCATAGCCGCCGTCATCCTGATTTTCAGCGTCTCGCCGGTATATGATTTCGAAAAGCCGCATCCGTTCGAAGGTCCGGACATCTTCGACCCATACGCCGGAACAGACTCCCTGACAGAATGGAAACGCGCCAATTTCCACACCCACACGCGCGTCAAGGGCCTTTTCAACGAATGTCCCGAATGGCCCGATTCGGTCTATGAAGACTACAGAAGACTCGGATACGACATCCTGACGTTCTCCAACCACAACAGACTGACTCTACATCCGTATGACACGGCTCTGCAGGTGAACGTGTATGAACACGGTTACAATCCGTTCAAATTCCACAAACTCGTGTTCGGAGCGGACAAGGTCACTCTTTTCGACCACCTGCTTCCTCTTTTCCCCTTCCAGAAGCAATGGCAGCTGGATATTCTGGGGAAGAAGGCCGATTTAATAGTGCTCAACCACCCGGACAGGACCTTCAATGTCACCGGAAGGTGTATGTCAAGACTCACCGGATACCGGATAATGGAAGGGGACTCGGGAGTGGATACCGAATTCAGGCATCTGGATGAAGCCCTTGATGCCGGCCACTACGCATTCGCCCTGACGAGCGATGACTGCCACGACAGCGATGCAAGCTGGTGCACGGGAGTCAGATGCTGCTGGGTTGACACACCATCGGGGCAATACGGAGACCTGCGTGACGCCCTTGCGCGCGGCCGGTTCTACTCGATGAGAATCCCCGATTTCGGAAACGGGGACTGGGCCGCGAAATATGCCGGAAACGCCAATCTCCCGCGCATCGAAAGTATAGGAGTCCGCAATGACACCATATATCTGGAACTGTCCCGCAAGGCATCGCTCATAACCTTCACCGGACAGGGACACGTCGTGCTCGCGGAGTCGCGCGACAGCGATTCGTTCGCTTACGCAATGGCGCCCGAAGACCATTACGCGAGGATAACCGCTTTCTTCAACGACGGTTGCGTCATATACACGCAACCATTCGCCAGGTATGACAAAGCGTGTGCGGTCTCACCTTACAGGGTCAGTCCGCACCCGGTCAACGCCTGCCTCACGATTCTCTACAACTTACTGGTCATCGGACTCGCCGCCGCCTGCATTTGCTTTCTCTCTCACAAAAAAGACAAAGCCGGGACTGCGGTCAATTAACTTCGCGTCCGGGACAAAGCCTATGAAGCGTTCCAAATCCTCCGGTATGTCCTTCACCACGAAATAGCAACGCTTGTCTATGTCCCCGCGCGCCAGCCACTCGAAATCCTCGCAGGCATTTTCAGGCTGCCGGTCAGTATAGAAATATTGCGCGTAGCTCTTGAAGAAGGCCGGCTGCACGTAGCAGTCTTCTCCTCTCCTTTCAATATAGAAATCGATGGCGGACGCCTGACTGTACTTCTCGACTTCACCTACACAGCAAAGAATGGCAGTCATCAGAAAAAAGACGTTGCCCGCCCCCAATAGCACGAGCGGCCCGAGAGTTCCCTTTCTTCGGAAAAGTATACAGGCTGCGGCCGTCGTCACGACAAGAACAGTCCCGACCGCGGGTTCGAATCCGTGCCACTGCGAAGTGGCTTCCATACAGGACACGGCAAAAGGGTCATCCACCAGCGGTATGATTTTGTCCTTTATTCTGTCAAACAGCGTAAGTCCCGTGAGTATAAGCCCGTACACAACGGAACAGTATATAAGCAGTATGCTCTGCCAGCGCTTGAAGGAAAATCTCCCGTCCAGAGTTCTGCTGACGGCATAGGCTGCAAGGAAAGTCAGGGGGAAATAGCAGAAGGACGAATAGTGGACTATTTTGGTGCGGACCATCGTGAACAGTATGAGGACGACCCAGAAGGACACCATCATCCACCTGAACAGGTTGGCCATCCTCCCGTTGCTTTCTCCGGAAAGAATATGCCTCCTGAACGCGGGGAGCGCGAATATGGATGCGGGGACGACTCCAAAGAACAGAATCACGAAATGATACAGGAGAAAGCCTCCGTGCCCGGCATCCTTAGTCTGGAAAAGACGTATCTGATAGTCTATGAAATCTCTTACGACCTCACCGTGACCGGAAAATACAAGAAGAAGGAACCACGAGCCTCCAACCAGGCAGAGTACCAGAAAGAATGCGGCGACGTCCCTCCAACGGAAACGGAAATCGAACTTCCTTATGCAAAGCCATACGAAAAAGGTCAGCGCGAATATCAGGAAGGCCACGGGGCCCTTGGTAAGTATGCCCAGACCTATCGCGGCGGCACTCAATGATGCATTGAGCATCCTGTGTCCGCAAGCATTCCCGTCGGCATACCGGCTGAAGAACAAGATGCCGAGGAATATGAAGAAATTGAACCACGGGTCGATTATTCCGGACTTGAAATAGAAGAACGGGAGGAAGGACATCAGATACATCCCGGCCCATAACAGCCCGAAACGCTCATCCTCGACCCTTTTCCCTGCATTGAACAGGAGAAGCAGAGTAAGTATTCCCATTATGGCATTGGGGAAACGCGCGGCGAATTCCCCTACTCCGAAAACCTTCATGCTCAATGCCTGCATCCAGATGAAGAGCGGTGGCTTTTCCCAGAAGGATTCGAAATTGATTTTCACGTTGAACCAGTCTCCCGTCACCAGCATCTCGCGTGCAGATTCGGCAAAATTTATCTCGTCCCAATCGAAAAGAGGCACGCTTCCCGTTCCCGGGATGAAGAGAAGCGCACCGGCAACGATTATAAGTATGTTTACAAGTACCGTCCGTTTCATCTTTTATTTCTGAAAAGCAATGTCTTTTTCGCCACAAAATTCCATATGAAAACGAGTACCACCGTGATACCCTTGGAAATGAGATAATGGAGTCCGAGGCGTCCGGCAAAGAGCCACATTAACATTTCGGTAAGTCCCAAACCGACGACTCCGATAAGCGCAAACACCGTCATTTCCGCCGCGCGGCTGTCAAGATTCCTGCTGTCGAACACCCAGAGTATGCTGAAAAGGTAGGTCACGAGAAGCCCCACCGAAAAACTCAGAGCCGTCCATAGCAGAAGAAGGTCTTCCCCGAACAGTTCAGTCAGCAAGGCGAGCAGCGACGCATCCACGATGACAGCGGACGCACCCGAAACGAAGTATCTGAACAACTGCACCCACAGATTGGGCGTCCTGCCGCGAAAAAGCGGGTCAAGCAGTGTTTGAATCCTCATTTTCCGACGGGAAAGAGTTTCGACTTGGCCAGATGCCACTTGCAGAGTCTGTACATCAGAGAAACCCTCAACACGCCTAAACCGTATATCGCACTCCGCTTGAGATTTATGGATGATGCATCGTCAAAATACTTCGTGGGGCAGGTGACCTCACCTATTTCGTAACCGGCCCAGAAAATCTGCGCGGCCATCTCGTTGTCCAGGATGAAATCATCGGAATCGGAGTTGTAGTCCACGCTGCGCAGCACATCGGCCGAAAAAGCTCTGTATCCCGTATGGTATTCGGAGAGTTTCTGATTGATGAGAACATTCTGCGTGAAGGTGAGGAAACGGTTGGCTATGTACTTTATGAGGGGCATTCCGCCTTTTAGCGCTCCTTTACCTAGTATCCTCGATGCGAATACGACCGGATACACACCGTTGGCGATTATATAGGCCATAGACTCGATGAGACGTGGAGTGTACTGGTAGTCAGGATGGAGCATTATGACTATGTCCGCGCCCAATTCCAATGCACGGTTGTAGCAGGTCTTCTGGTTGCCGCCGTATCCCTTGTTGCGTCCGTGTATGAGCACTTCACTGATACCGAGTTCGCGAGCCTTTGCCACAGTATTGTCACGACTGCAGTCATCAGTGAGTATGACCTCGTCCACAATGTCCTTCGGTATCTCCCTATAGGTCTGCCCCAAAGTCTTCCCGGCGTTGTACGCCGGCATTACCACAATTATCTTCTTGCCGTTTATCATTGTTCAGGATGCTTGACCGTGCAAATATAGTGAATTCCGCTGAGCCTTTCGCGGGAGCGCTCTAAATATTCTTCGAATAAGCCCTCCTCTTCATATAAGGTTCTGCCCTGTAACCGTCGAAAAGGGTCTGCACCTTGAGATTGGTTTCGAGCTGGGGATTGAGTATCATCTTCTTTATTCCCCTTTTAATGCACCGTTCGTGGATATATTTGAACATCAGGACCGTGGCTCCTTTCGCTTGATATTCAGGCAACACACCTATCATAAGAGCCTCCAATGTGTCGTTGTGCCTCAAGGCGCGGAGAATCCGGAGGAATCCGAGCGGGAACAGTCTGCCGCGGGATTTCTTAACGGCCGCCGAAAGACTGGGCACACAGAAAGCGAAGGCCACAGGCTTCCCTTCCCCGTTGACCACAATGCTCACGAAATCAGGACTGAGAATCGGCACATAGGTCTTGAGGTACCTTTCAATCTGCCTGTCACTTAAAGGCGTGAACTGAAAAAGGGGGGCGAACGCTTTGTTGTACATATGGAATATCTCAAGCCCGTACTTTTCGCTGAGTTCCTTTATCGATGTGGGATAGACAGGATGAATGTCATATCTTTCTTCGACAACCGATGCATATTTGAAGACGTCAGGACATTTTTCATCGACATATATCAGTCTCTGGGTCCAGTCCACGTCCTTGGAAAAACCGATTCTCTCGAGAATCTCATCGTAATAGGGATAATTGTAAAGACAGGTGAAAGGTGACAGACGCTCGTACCCCGCCACAAGAAGTCCTTCCTTGTCCATATCCGTAAAGCCGAGAGGCCCCTTGATGACTTCGCACCCTCTCTCTCTCCCCCATTCGGCCACCGCATCCGTCAATGCGCGCGCCACGTCCTCGTCTTCTATGAAATCCAGCCATCCGAACCGCACAGTCTTGCAGCCCCAGACATCATTTGCTTTCCTGTTGATTATGGCCGCGATCCTCCCCACCGGTTTCTTGCCGTGATAAGCCAAAAAACATTCCGAATCGCAATAATCATAGGCACCGTTCACCTTTCTGTTAAACGTATCGAATTCATCGCCTCTGAGTGGAGGCACCCAGTTCGGGCAAACCTCATACAGTTTCTCGGGAAAGTCGATGAACTCCTTCAAACGGCTTCTGCCCTTCACTTTCACTATTTCAGGTTTCATATGTACACGTTTGTTATAAACAACATACAAATTTAACCATTTATTTTTATATCGGCCGCTGTGCACTCCGGAGCAATGGGATATTTTAAAAAAAATGTTAACTTTGAAAGTTTGAAACCTGAATACCAACACTAAAAACATCATCAGATTATGAGCAATTACTTCTATGACATGCTTCCGGCCGAGGAGATGGCGCAACTCTCGTACATCCCCACGGTTTCCGAATTTATAGAATGGATAGAAAAGAAATATTCCGACAGACCTGCAATTTCCGATATGGTTGTCACGTACACCTATTCGGAAATGTGCAAACGCATTGCAAGACGCCGCGCCTTCCTCGGAACGCTGGGTCTCGCCAAGGGTGACAAGGTCGCCATTTTCGAGCGGAACAGCATAGACGCCGTGGAAATGTTTCTCGCCGTTACCTCTGCGGGATACGTTGCCATCAACTTCCCCTCCGCTCTTCCCGAACCTGCCGTCATAGGCTCCTGCATGAAATTCGACGTCAAGGTGCTTTTCGCGCGTGAAGAGTTCATGCCCCTATGCACGAAGGCAGGTGTCAAGGTACTGCCCAGCGCATCCATCGCCGATAACACGGCCCCGGCAGCCGAACTGAGCAAAGAGGATGATGCCGCCATATTCTTCACCGGCGGCACCACCGGCACCCCTAAGGGCGTCGTACTCTCGCACGGAGCCCTGATGAGAGGGTCATTCAACGGAATCTTTATGCCCGGAAGCGTTCTCAGTCCCCACAGATACATAGGATTGCTCCCTCTCTCGCACGTATTCGGACTCGTCAGGGGAATGATGTCCGTATTCTACACAGGCGCCGAATTCTTCACTGCCGAAGATATGAAGGCAACTATAGGTATGCTTCCGCGTATCAAGCCCACCTGCCTTGTACTCGTTCCGGGTCTCTGCGAGATATTGCTCGGACTCGTCAAGATGTATGGACCGCAGTTTCTGGGCGGAGAGCTCAAGACCGTCATAGGCGGTGCCGCAAACGTACCCCCGCGCATGATAGCCGAATTCGACAAGCTGGGCATCTCCCTGCTGGAAGGCTATGGTATGACTGAAGGGGCCAACCTTTCTTCGGGCAACAGTGACATCAAGACGAAACCCGACTCTGTCGGAAAACTCTATCCGGGACAGGAAGGAAAGATTGTCGATGGAGAACTCTGGATAAAGGGTGACAACCTTATGAAGGAATACTACAAGGACCCCGAAGCGACGAAGGCCGCCATCACGGAAGACGGATGGCTCAAGACGGGAGACCTTGCGCGTTTCGACGATGAAGGATATCTCTACATAGTCGGGAGAATCAAGAATCTCATCATCCTCTCCAATGGGGAAAACGTTTCCCCCGAAGCGCTCGAAGAGCCTTTCTACAAGAACCCGTGCGTCAAGGACTGTCTGGTAAAAGAGGATGACATAGACGGCAAACCCGTCATCGCCATAGAGATTCTTCCCCAGATGCCTGCATTTGACGGGAAAAGTTGGGAAGATATAGTGGCTTTCATGAACAAACTTGTGGGAGACGTCAATAAAACCCTCCCCACATATCAGCAGATAGCCAAAGTCACCGTACGCAAGGAGGACTTCAAACGCACTGGAAGCCTCAAAGTTTCAAGAAATCAATAAGTTATGACTAAAGAAGAAATATTCGAAGGACTTTTGGAAGTGTTCAAGGTGATCAGGCCCAAGCTTGATCCGAATGCCATATCGCCTGATTCACGCCTGATTGCAGACCTGGGAGTGGACTCTCTGTCAATGATGCTTCTCGCTCTTGCTTCGGAAGAGAAATTCAATATAAAATTCTCCCAGAACGTGTTCGAGACCGTCAACGACGTCTGCGAGTACATACTTTCAGCAAAGAAAGACGCTTGAACGCCCGCAGACTGACAATAGCGGCCCTTTTCCTCCTGCTGACGCTATGCGGATGCGGAAGGAGAGGCGTTGACGGAGCATCTCAGGAAGAAGAAAGAAAGGAATATCGCTTCGGATTTGACGAAGATGCTTTCGGCTCCCGTGACAGGCTCATCGCAAACGGAGAGACCTTCTTCGGAATGCTTGGCAAGATGGGAGTCCCGTCCGAAGTCCATTACCCCATTCTCCAGGCCTGTGACAGCACGTTCGATGTCAGGAAAATCCGGGCGGGCCAGACTGTCGTCGGCTACTATGACAATTCCGACAGTCTTTGCGCGGGCTGTCCGGAATATATCGTATATCACGGAGATCTGATCAACAAGACGGTTTTCCACTGCAAAGATTCGATTTTCGTCAACAGCGTTCAGATGCCGGTGGACAGGGACACTCTTTTTACGGACGTCACTATCACCAGTTCCCTCTGGAACGATATGCTGAATGCCGGAGCATCACCTCTCCTGATTCTCAAACTTTCCGACATCTATGCATGGACCGTGGATTTCTTCGGTTTACAGGAAGGCGACAGATTCAGAGCCGTTTATGGCAAAACCAGTTGTGAAGGCGAGACAATTTCCATCGACACCATTTATCTGTCCGCCTTCTCCAGAGGAGAGAAGGACCTGTATGCGGTGATGTACAACCAGGGTGACGGAGGCAACGTCTATTGGAACGAAAAGGGTGAAAGCATGCGCAAGGCTTTCCTCAAGGCCCCCCTACAATTCTCAAGAATAAGTTCCGGTTTCTCCTATCACAGAAAGCATCCGATATCGGTAAAGGTGAAGGCGCATACGGGTATAGACTAGGCCGCGCCGACCGGGACTCCGGTCCACTCAATCGGTGACGGCACCGTTATCAGCGTAGGCTGGGGGGGAGGAGGAGGCAACACGGTGAAGATTCGTCATAACTCCGTCTATACGACGGCCTATCTTCATCTTTCCAGATATGCAAAGGGGCTTCACGCAGGTCAGCGCGTGTCCCAGGGACAGGTCATAGGCTATGTAGGCTCTACCGGCAGTTCTACCGGACCGCATCTTGATTTCCGTATCTGGCGGAACGGGTCTCCAATCAATCCCCTGAAAATGGAGTCCCCTCCCGAGACTCCGATACGTGAGGAGAACAAGGAGGCTCTTGACTCCACATTCAACTTCTGGAAATCCGCATACTTTACCGGCGACTGAATGGAGACCAAGGTCATAGCCCATATCCGCTCCGCCCTCAGCGGAAAATTCGGAGCGCCCAGACAGAGCGGACTCGTCGAAGAGTTGAAAGCCGAAATTCATTTCACCCCCGGATTCCGCAAGAGCGAAGCCCTGCGCGGCCTCGAAGGTTTCGACTATGTCTGGCTCCTATGGGAATTTTCACAGAACCGCATCCCCGACGTGGATGACTTCCGCGCCACCGTAAGGCCTCCACGCCTAGGAGGGAATACCCGTATGGGAGTTTTCGCCACCAGAAGTCCCTACCGTCCCAATGCAATAGGCCTGTCCTGCGTGCGTCTGGAAAAGGTTGACTTCGACAGGTGCATTCTCCTCGTCAGAGGAGCGGATCTGGTGGACGGGACACCCATATTGGACATCAAACCATACATTTCCTATACTGACGCCCACAGCGAAGCCAGATGCGGTTTCACCGACGATACCGGCTGGAAACCGTTGAAGGTCATCATCCCCAAGGAAAGGAAAAACGACTTCACCCGGGAAGAGGCGGAAGCTCTTGAAAAACTGCTGTCGCTGGATCCCAGACCACGTTATCAGGATGACAGAGAAAGAGTCTATGGCTTGACCTTTTCTGGCAGGGAGGTGAAGTTCCGCGTGGAAGCGGACACGCTCACCGTCATATAATCCTGCTTTCGTCCTGGAATTTCACCACCGGATGTCTGGCAGCCTCTGTCTCGTCGGGGCGTGATATGGGAGCATCGTGCGGCGCGGTGTGAAGAATGTCCGGATCTGCAGCGGCTTCTCGGGCGATTTTCTTCATCACGTCTATGAACGCGTCCAAAGTTTCCTTGCTTTCCGTCTCGGTAGGCTCAATCATTATGGCCTGATGGAAAAGCAACGGGAAATAGATGGTCGGGGCATGATATCCGAAATCCAGCAGCCTCTTCGCCACGTCAAGCGTAGTGGCGCCCGGTTTTCCCGTTGACGAGCCGTCATCTTTCAGTCCGTCGAACACGAATTCGTGCTTGCACACCGCCTCTATAGGAAGCCTGTAGCAGTCCTTGAGGGACTCCTTCACGTAGTTGGCCCCCAGCGTAGCCAGTTTTCCTGCCATTTTAATGTTCTGTCTGCCGAGCATCAGGATGTAGGTATAGGCCCTGAGTATTACGCTGAAGTTGCCCATAAAGCCCGATACCTGTCCGACGGTTTCCTCCGGTACGGCAGCATCGCCACAGACGTGATTGGAGAATCCGTCCACCACGCTGAAACGTCCGTCCTTTTCCGTCACTTTCGGAACGGGAAGAAGATTCGCAAGTTTCCGGCAAACCCCCACCGGTCCAGAGCCGGGACCTCCGCCTCCGTGAGGGGTGGAGAATGTCTTGTGAAGATTCAGATGCATTATGTCGAAGCCCATATCTCCGGGACGCACTACACCCAGAAGAGGGTTCATATTCGCGCCGTCATAATAAAGAAGTCCTCCGCATCCATGCACCAATCCGGCAATCTCCTTTATTTCCCGTTCGAAAAGTCCGAGAGTGTTGGGGTTTGTCATCATTATTCCGGCAATGTCCGGACCGAGAAGGGGTTTGAGAGCATCCACGTCCACCAGCCCCCTGTCATCAGACTTCACCTCTACAATCTGAAGGCCGCACACTGCGGCGGATGCAGGATTGGTTCCGTGCGCGCTGTCCGGCACAATCACCTTTACTCTGGAGCTGTCCCCGCGAAGCATATGGTATCGGCGCATTATCATCAGACCCGTCAGCTCACCGTGAGCCCCGGCGCAAGGCGCAAACGTGAAACGTTCCATACCAGTGATGGACGAAAGCGCTTTCTCCATCTCATAATAAACTTCAAGAACGCCTTGTATTGAGTCGCAGCGCTGAAGAGGATGGATGTCCTGAAACGCCTGCATTCCGGCAATCTCCTCGTTTATCTTGGGGTTGTACTTCATCGTACAGCTCCCCAAAGGATAGAAACCGGTGTCAACGCCGAAGTTCATCTGGCTCAGATTGGTATAATGACGTACCACGTCCGTTTCGGACACCTCCGGAAGATTGAGAGCGCTCTGGCGGCAAAGCGATGAAGGGACGGCGGGAGCCTGTGCAAATGCTTCCGGAAGCGAATAACCGCAACGTCCGGATTTCGAAAGTTCGAAAATCAGTTTGTCATAATATCTCATAAGCGTATCTCCTCAATTGCTTTCACCAGGGCGTCGATTTCGGCCTTGGTGCGTTTTTCCGTGACACAGAAGGACACATAACCTTCCTCCGTCTCCAGCGCGGCAAAGAACCCGGCGTCGCACAATCTGTCATGAAGTTCCTTTGCAGGCAGCAACGGCTTCAGTACGAATTCTTTCAGGAAAGGAGCGTCGAAGACAGGCTCGAACCTGCCAGTAGCGAGCAGGCGGTCGTAAAGGTAATGGGCCCCCGCCGATGAAGCCTCATTGACTTCACGCAGCCCCTGCGGACCCATAAGAGACATATATACCGTCACCCAGAGAGCCATCAACGACTCGTTGGAGCAGATGTTGGAGGTGGCTTTCTCGCGACGTATGTGCTGCTCCCTGGCTTGAAGGGTAAGCACAAAAGCGCGTCTCCCCTCCTTGTCGCGGGTCTCACCCACTATGCGGCCGGGCAGTTTGCGGAGGTATTCGTTCCTGCAGGCCATGAAACCGACGTAAGGCCCTCCGTAGCAAAGCGGGATTCCGAGACTCTGTCCGTCGCCGACAGCGATGTCCGCGCCCCATTCGGAGGGAGTGCGGAGAACTGCAAGGGCGGATGGGTCACAGTATTCCACCATCAGAGCCTTGTCGGCGTGAAGCGTATCGGCGAAACCGCTCAAATCCTCAATTATGCCGTATCGGTTCAAGGAAGGCACCACGGCACCAGCCACGTCCCCCTCTGCGACAAGGGCCTTCAGAGACTCATAAGAAGTATGTCCATTCCGGCACTCTATCTCCTTTATGCAGGTCCCGGAATACAGGGCATAGGTCCGGATGACGGAAAGCACCTGGGGAAGAAGCCCCTTGGAGACCAGCACGGTATTGCGCCCGCGTGAAGCTGCCACGCACATCCGCATCGCCTCGGCGGCGGACGTCGGCCCGTCATACATGGACGCGTTAGATACATCCATCCCAGTCAGTTCACATATCATGCTCTGGTACTCGAAGACATACCGCAAGGTTCCCTGAGAAATCTCGCACTGGTAAGGCGTGTACGCCGTAAGGAACTCAGAGCGCTGCGTGAGATAGTGTATGACGGCAGGCGTATAGTGATCATAGGCCCCTGCCCCGGCAAACACCTTCAGTTTCGGATTGCGTGACGCGAGCGATTCAAAATAATCTCTCACCTCCTGCTCCGACATCGCATCCGGCAGGTCGTATTCACCTTTGAATATGAAATCGGAAGGCACGTCCGAATAGAGTTCGTCGAGGGATTTGACACCGATGCGCTCCAGCATCAGCCTTATGTCTCCGTCCGTATGCGGAAAATATGGGAATCCTGACATGACTACTTGTTCTGAGCCGCGTAAGATGCCGCATCCATAAGGGCGTCAAGTTCGGAGGGGTCACTCATCTCCACCTTGACAATCCAACTCCCGTAAGGATCTTCATTGATGAGCTCAGGCCTGTCGAGCAGAGCTCCGTTCACCTCCAGCACCTTCCCGGACACCGGACTGTAGAGTTCGCTAGATGCCTTCACGCTTTCAAGCGCGCCGAATTCGTCTCCGGCGGACAGAACATCAATGTCCGGCACGTCCACGTAGGTGATGTCACCCAACTCTTTCTGCGCAAAGTCCGAGACACCGATAAATGCGACGTTGCCTTCAACTCTAACCCATTCGTGAGACTCGCTGTAACGGAGTCCTTCGATTACTTCTGACATAACGTTATTTCTTATAATTGGTTTGATAGAATCTTTTTTTCACCACCTTCGCGGGAAAGGCGCGCGTACGCACCCTGACACAAAGTCTGGTTCCGAGAGCCGCGAAAAACGAATCCACGAGGGCAAAGCAGAGACTTCTGCCAAGAGATATACTGTGATAACCCGTGGTCACGATTCCCACCCGCACTCCTTCCGGTGTCTCGACAGGATACCCGGCGCGTGGCACCGCCCTGTCTTCAAGTTCCAGTCCGACCAGTTTCCTTGCAGTACCTTCCTTTTTCTGACGCTCAAGAGCCTCCTTTCCGATGAATTCTTCTTTTTCCAATTTGCAGAACATCGACAGACCCGCTTCCATCGGCGAAATCTCCGCAGAAAGCTCGTCTCCATACAATGGTAGCCCGGCTTCGAAGCGCAAGGTATCACGGCATCCCAAGCCGCAAGGCAACACGCCGGCCGCAATGAGTCTTCTCCATATATCCACCGTGCCTTCCGGAGTCGTGTAGAGCTCGAATCCGTCTTCACCCGTATAGCCGGACCGGCTGACAATCAGTCTTTCGCCTTTCCAGACGTCATCATAGAAATTGTAGAATCCAAGTGACGAGACACCCTGCAGCCCCAACACATCCTTAAGTACAGCTTCGGACTCCGGCCCCTGTACCGCTATCTGTCCCCATCGCCCGGAAGCATTTACCAGCGACACGTCAAATCCGGAAGCATTGTCCTTCATCCACTCGAAATCCTTTTCTTCGTTGGCTGCATTGACCACAAGCAGATATCCGCCCGCTCCATACTCCCGATAAACGAGAAGATCGTCCACACACCCTCCGTCCGGATAAAGCATCATACCATAAACGATACCTCCCGGCGCAAGGGAGGAAACGTCATTGGTAAATATGTGGTTCACGTACGCGGACGCCTGTGGACCGCTCACGAAAATCTCGCCCATATGCGATACGTCAAACATCCCCACCCCGCCGCGTACGGCATTGTGCTCCGCAATTATGCCACTGTACTGAATGGGCATATCATAGCCGGCGAAAGGAGACATCTTCGCCCCCAGAGCCAGATGTTCATCGTGGAGGCACGTGAATTTCAACGAAACTTCCTGTTCCATATCTTTAATCAATCCATCAAATTTAACAATATTCCCTGCAATATGTCATTGGTCCTGCGATTAGTTATCAAATCAGTATCAACAGCCCCTTTGCCTGGTGTCAGTTCCCCGCAAACGTCGACCCCCGCTATGCACCTGCCTTCCGTAACCGCCGCCAGGGCGCCTCTCAACTCTTCCAGAGTCATAGTCCCCTGATCCCAGTCGGTCCGGGCGGAATCCCGATTCAGAACATCCTTGTCTATAGACAGATATACCGGCAACGAAGCGGGGAGCCCACAGATGTCATCCGCACGGCGTATATGCAGAACCGCCTGAAGCATAGGAAGTTTCCGGGCCTCAAGCACCCACGAGCCGCAGGAAAGAAGCGGAGAACCGAAAGCTGTCGGCTGATCATCCGGATGATTGTCGAAAAGCACAAGACAGAACGGCCGGGCAACCTTTTCAAGCCAGAACAGAGAAGCGTAATGATAGTCCCCGGAATCGAGCCAATGTACCCCGCGAGCGGAATACGGTCCTATTGCATCGCGAATGGCAGACGCGGCTTCGCTGTCGCAATAGCAGCAACCACCTTCCAGCGAGGTGAAATCAAGGATATCGGCCCCATCCGGAAGGAAGCCCTCGGCAGGATAAATTCCGCTGAAATTCATCAGAATCGTAGGTACAGATGCTCCCATAATATGAAAAAAGTGTATTAAACCTGTCTGAACAAGTTCTTAAAATTAGGAAATAAAGCGGAAAAAACCTTATCTTTGCAGAGATTATGGTCACAGAAGATATATTTCCATTGGATTCAGAAAAGGTTTACGACTCGCAGGACGAGTTGACCCTCGACACACCCGATGGGCTTCGGACCCTCAAAATCGGGGCGTGGCTGAATGAGGACCCCGTGCGCATCCACAAGCTTATCATAAGAGAAAAGACACTGCACGTCAATCAGATAGAAGTTTTCAACCCGCTGATCAGCAAACTTCGCCGGGCAGATCCGGACTACTATATGAAAGTGATGGGGCTCCAACTGCTGATTGACTTCCCCGGGTACGGAACGGGAATAAAGGCGAAGATACCTTTTGAGAACGATCCTGTGGGATTCTACAAATGGTGGAGGCGCGAAAAGCACGAAAACAAGGTTCACCTCTCGACAGGCTACCGGATAATCCTGTTTCAGAAAGTGCTCTCGATGTCCCCTAAGACTCTTCTCAAAAAAGACAAGGACTTCCTCAACCAATAACGCGTGGGTGACTCTTGTTAGTCGCCCCTGTCAGCGCTTCTCCTAATCCCGTAGATGACTATCGCTATGAAACACAGAAGAGGGAGGCAGAAACTGACGTTCACGGCAGGGTGTCCCAACACCGTCCCGAGGTCAATGATGCTTCCTTGAAGCGGCGGCAGTATGGAGCCTCCCACTATCGCCATTACAAGAAACGCCGCCCCCAGCATCCTGTCATCAGAATTGACATCCTCGAGCGCTATACCATATATGGTCGGAAACATCAGACTCATGAACGCGCTGATTCCGACAAGGCACACCAGCCCGGTCTTCCCGACAAGGACAACGGCGCCTATGGTGCACAATGCAGCGCCGCATCCGAAGATTGCCAGCAGTCGCCGCGAATTGACATATTTCATCAGGAACGTTGAAATGAATCTGAAGCATAGGAATATGGCCATAGCAACGATATTGTATTTCTGTGCAGTAGCTTTGTCGATTCCGAGATTGTCAGCATACTGGATGATGAAAGTCCACACCATTATCTGCGCTCCGACATAGAACATCTGGGCGAGAACGCCTTCCCTATAAGCCACGTTACGCCACAGGCGCCCCATAGTACCTCCGCGCGTGGCAGCCCCGTTTCCTTTCTGCGTCTCCGGCATCCTGGTCAGGGCTATCACAATCAGGAAGATTAGAACAACTGCTCCGAGCACCACATAGGCGTCCCTGATGGAAGCCAGGTCCCGGGCTCTTTCCCCAGCCTTTGTGACAGCGTCCAACTCGGAGAAATGATTGACACCGGCAGCATCACGGTGACGGTCGCTCATCAGGGACGGCAACACCACCCAGGACGCCACGGCCATACCGGTGAGCGAGCCTATAGGATTGAACGCTTGTGAAAGGTTGAGCCTTCTTGTGGAATTGGCACTATCTCCGAGAGAAAGGATGAACGGATTAGCCGTAGTTTCCAGAAAAGCCAGTCCGAAAGTGAGTATGTACAGCGACACACAGAAAAAGGTGAAGCTCTGCCGGGCAGCCGCAGGAATGAACAGGAAAGCTCCGACCGCATAAAGTGCAAGCCCGAGAAGTATGCCTTTCTTATAACTGAACCTCCTTATGAACAGAGCGGCCGGTACGGCCATAGTCGCATATCCGCCGTAGAAGGCGAACTGTATCAGGGAAGCCTTGGCAGCGGACAGTTCCATAATGGTCTGGAACGCCGCCACCATAGGATTCGTTATGTCGTTGGCAAAGCCCCACAGGGCAAAAAGAGACGTTATGAGGACGAATGTCACCAGATAGCGTCTCTCGACCAGACGGGTATCGTTGTTTCTCATCATTTATAAAGAGGTCCGAAGTTGGCACAGGCGCGGAAATCAGCGCCCTCCTTGTCCATACCGAAGGCATTCCACACTGAAGGGCGGAATATCTTGTCCTCAGGCACGTTGTGCATACATACGGGTATACGCAACATCGAAGCGAGTGTTATGAGGTCCGCTCCTATGTGTCCGTACGCTATCGCCCCGTGATTGGCCCCCCAGTTGTTCATTACGCTGTACACGTCCTTGAAAGCATCCTTCCCTGAATCCGTGCGGGGAACGAACCAGGTCGTAGGCCAGGTCGGGTCCGTACGTTTATCCAATATGTCGTGCTGCTCTTTCGGCAATTCGGCCGTCCATCCCTCAGCTATCTGGAGCACCGGTCCTAGTCCGGACACCATATTGAGGCGCAACATCGTCATAGGCATACCCCCGCGACTCACGAAATGAGCGGAATAACCGCCTCCACGGAAATAGTCACGGTCGGCAGGCATCCATTGCGTCGCCTTGAGGCAGGCGGCGGCATCAACCTCAGTCATCTCCCAAGGCGCCTTGATGACAGGGTTGCCTTCGGCATCGGACATCGCTCCAGTAGCATCCAGAGTGGTGGCCCCAGAGTTGATGAGATGGATGAATCCTCCCGCTGCAAGTCCTTCGGGCGAGCGGCCTGTCACCCTCTTCACGGCCTCAGGACTCCAATAGGTGCGCACGTCGCTGAACATCACGCCCTTCCCCGTCAGCAGATGACCGAAAAGCATCGCCATTCCATTGCAGAAATCGTTTTCCGTGGCCAATATCTTCGCTTCTCGCACACCGTTCCAATCGAAAGAGGAACACATAAGTGATTCGGGGAAGTCGAAATTGGGCTTGTAGTCCGTCCACTGCCTCTGGCCCTGAACCCCGGCGGCTATGGCGTTGTGCCCGAGGGACTCCTCCTTGTAGCCCATCTCCAGAAGTTTCGGATTTCCTTCCATCAAGTCGCGGATTATCATCATATTCTTGACGGTAAATTCCCAGTCTGCATCCTTCTCCGCGCGGGTCTTGCCTTTCCCCTTGCCGTTGAAGGTTGTCATCGGCGTACCGGGGAACAGAGGTCTGTCCTCATTGTAATCGTGACCCTCCTGTGGCTTGCAGTATTTTTCGGCCCACTTCATCGCCTTTTCGAACTCCTCGTGGTCGTATATGCCGAAATCCACGCGGCGCAGGATTTCGACCAGCTCCACGTATTCGGTACGCATACCGAGATACTTCTGAAGAAAATCCGCATCTACCATCGAACCGGCTATTCCCATACAGGTATTGCCCAGACTAAGGTAACTCTTTCCGCGCATCGTGGCCACTGCGACAGCGGCACGTGCCCAGCGCAGTATCTTCGCCGCCACGTCCTCGGGAATGGTGTTGTCCCCAAGGTCCTGCACATCGTGTCCGTAGATGCCAAATGCGGGAAGTCCCTTTTGTGCGTGGGCGGCAAGAACGGCCGCGAGATACACGGCACCGGGACGCTCCGTCCCGTTGAAGCCCCAGACAGCCTTGGGCCAATACGGGTGCATATCCATAGTTTCGGAACCGTAGCACCAGCAGGAAGTCACGGAAATGGTCGCTCCGACTCCCTCACGCTCGAACTTTTCCTGACAAACCGCCGATTCGGCCACACGTCCTATGGTGCTGTCGGCGATGACACATTCCACGGGGGAACCGTCACCGTTGCGAAGATTGGATGTGATAAGTTTTGCTACAGCCTTCGCAAGAGCCATTGTCTTGTCTTCAAGAGCTTCGCGTACGCCGCCCTGGCGTCCGTCTATGGTCGGCCTTATACCGATTTTGGGATATTTGTCCATAATATTTATGTTGTTGGTTTCACACAAGTTCCCCGATGAGCGCTTCCCTGTTTCCAGGAAGAAGGTCCAGCGGGGGTATCTCTATCAGCGTATAGCAGCCCGGCTCACGCAGCAGGGACGCGCGCGCGGCGGCCACCATAACCTGAGCCGTCAGCGCCGGATTGTTTATCTTCATATCAAATTGAAACTTCTGTCCGGCAGTACAACCGGAAATGCCGTCGCGCACCATATTCACTCCGTGTTCCAGAGTATTCAGGGCGGCGACGCACTCCACTTCCCTGACTTCCGTCCTGTCAGATGCGAAATAAGGGTCGGATTTGATTGCCTCCTCCACTTCGGCGAATACGGCTCCGTCTTCGAGTTCCACGTTCACCAGCCTGCCGTGCACTCCGTTGCCGAGGGGCATCGTTATGCTCAACGCATCCTTCACCCCTTTGACGGCCCTGGCTGCGACAGTATGCCCCATAGAACGCCCCGGACCGAAATTGGTGTAGGTGACACCTCCGGGGGCCAGAGCCTTGAACAGCGTGCGGACTACCGAATCACTGCCCGGATCCCACCCTGCCGCCATCACTCCTACCGCACCGGAAGCCTTGGCAACGGCTGCAAGTTCCGCCCTGAGTGCTACGACATCGGCGTGTATGTCGAAACAGTCCACGGTATTGATTCCTCTGGACAGACATTTGAGAGCCGTCCCCCTGACCATTCTCGAAGGAACGCAGAGCAATGCCACGTCCACCCCTTCCAACTCGCCTATGTCCGTCACCACGCGATAAGCTGAAAGCCCGGAGATCCCTTCCGCGCTGCCGCTCCTGCGAACCACTCCGACGCATTCCATATCGGGAGCGTGCTCAAGCGATTCCATCGCGCATCTGCCTATGTTGCCGTAGCCGACTACCGCCACACCCGCCTTCTTCATATCCCCTCTTCGATTATTTTCATAAGATACTGCCCGTATTCGTTCTTGCTCATCGGCTCCGCTATCCGGCGGAGTTTCCCGGCATCTATCCACCCGCTGGTGTATGCTATCGCCTCAAGACAGGCAATCTTGAGTCCCTGGCGCTTCTCTATGACCTCGACGAAAGTGGATGCTTCTGACAGGGAATCGTGCGTACCGGTATCCAGCCAGGCGAATCCTCTCCCGAAAGTCTTGACTTTAAGGCGCTTGTCCGACAGGAACGCCTGATTGACCGAAGTTATTTCCAGCTCCCCGCGCGCTGAGGGCTTTATGCCCTTGACCACTTCAAGCACCTTGTTGGGATAGAAGTACAGCCCCACGACGGCATAGTTGCTTTTGGGGGCTGACGGTTTTTCTTCGATGGAAATGCAGTTGCCTTCAGTGTCGAATTCAGCCACTCCGTACCTCTGCGGGTCGCTGACCCTATATCCGAACACGGTCGCCAGTCCGTCCCGTTCCGCACTGTGCACGGCCTCCTTCAAAAGAGTGGTGAAACCGCTGCCGTAGAAGATGTTGTCCCCGAGCACAAGGCACACGCTGTCGCCGCCAATGAACTTTTCCCCGATGACAAACGCCTGCGCGAGACCGTCAGGAGACGGCTGCTCGGCATATTCGAAATTGACGCCGTAGTCAGAACCGTCGCCGAGAAGTCTCTTGAAACCTGGCAGGTCCGCCGGAGTGGAAATGACAAGTATGTCCCTTATACCTGCAAGCATCAGCACACTTATCGGGTAATATACCATCGGTTTGTCGAAAATGGGCAGGAGCTGCTTGCTCACCCCTTTGGTGATTGGGTACAGCCTCGTACCGCTGCCTCCGGCCAGAACTATTCCTTTCATATTGTACAAACTTAAGTAAAATATGGAAAAAAGAAAAAAGATATTTAAATTTGTCCATATCAAAATCCCCCGATATGAAAAGATTTGTCATACTCACAGCCGCCTTCCTGCTCTGCCATGTGGCATCAGCGCAGGAAATGATTTTCGGAATCCTCGCCGGAGGCAACATATCATTGATGAGCGGGAACGGAACCATCAACATAGGCAACTATGTGCCGCTGACAATCACGACGGGTCACGTTCTGGGCGGAGGATTCATAGGAGGCGTGGCGCAACTCGACTTCAAGGCCTGGGGCATCAGGGGCGAAGTGTCATATAGCCAACAGGGCATGCAGTTCAACGCCGATTATCTCGGCGGAACCCTGATTGTCAGCCGAAGGAGCAACAGCGTAAACATCCCTGTGATGGCCTATGTCAAGGCACTCGATGACCGGCTGTCCATAATGCTCGGTCCCCAACTCGGCGTCGCGTTCGGCGGAGCGGACTTTTTCGGCGGCCTCAACACCAGAGATGTCCCTGACAGATACCGATGGAGCGGTGATGATTTCAACGTTCTCGACGTATCCGCCTGTCTCGGTGTGGAATATCTCTTCATAGAGTCCTTCGGAATCTTCGCAAGATACAACCACGGCTTCCTAAACGTGTTCAAGAGGCTGGAATTCGAAGGGTATTCCGACTCCGCCCCCTATGGGAAAAACCGCGTGGTACAGATAGGTCTCGTTTACAAGTTCGGGCAGTAGGGAGCGACCGACCAAGAATAGAAAATGAATTATCCGTAATAAGGTAATAAGTATGAATATAAAACTGTTGTTGTTTCTTGCCCCCACACTGTTTTCTGCAATTTACGCATCGGCCCGGAATCCTCTCAATGACAACCCGGATTCGATAGTCGGTGAGTATCTGGTGCCGGATAAGAAGAATGGAGATTCGAAGGTGCGTTTCATCAGGAACGCCGACAGCACTTACGACTGTCAGGTGTTCTGGCTTGAGGTTCCGACAGACCCCAAGACTGGGAAGCTCTGGCTGGACGAACGCAATCCGGACAAATCCAAGCGGAACGTACGCTGCGACCGGCTTTTTATAGTGAGAGGACTTGGATACAATGCCGAAAAGAAACAGTGGGACGGAGCAAAGATTTATGACCCCAACCGCGGCATTACCGCAAGGATGACCGGGAAGTTCCTTGAGGACGGCACATTGGAAATCCGCGGCACCGTCCTCGGAATCGGTGAGACACAGCGATGGATAAAATTGAATTAAGCGCTATGGAGTAACAGAGAAACCGTGTCATTCCTTAATAACTCGGTATATGAAAAGTTCGGGACGCATTACGATTGAAATTCTTTTCTGCCTGCTCCTCGTTGCTGGTTGTCAGAAGGAAGAGCGGATTTTGCCTCCTCCTATCCACAATTATCTTACGGAGGTGGTTGAAGAAAGAAAAATCTCCGATGACCAACTTATAGAGATAATTATGGATGAATTCGGCAATCTTCCGGAAGAGATTGAGGGAATTTCTACAAAAAATCTATTGAAACTCGTCATTCCCGACATCACACTGGCTAAAATTCTCTACAAGACTCCGGATCGCGACGGAAAGATTGTCAATGCCTCGGGAGTAGTGGTCTACCCGACCCGAAAAACCGAATATAATCATATCACGAGCGTACAGCACGGGACCTGCCAGATTTGCGACGCGCCATCCGAAGACTTCTTTCCGGTGGAATGTTCGACGGTCATCATAGGCGAGGTGGTATGTATGGCAGATTATCTGGGCTACGGAGCTACTGTAAACGATTCGCTTTACCATCCGTATCTCCATCATCAGCTGACCGGCACCACCTGCACCGATATGTTCTTCGCGGCGGAGGAATATATGGCCGACAAAGAGTACAGGAAGGAGATAACGAAGACCGGCAACGACATCCGCCTCTTAGGTTACTCGCAAGGTGGAGCGGCGACGATATCCACTCTCATGGAGATGGAAAAGAGGGGACTCGGCCAGCGCATCAAGGATGCCCGCGCCGGTGGCTGCCCCTTCAATCTGAACACCTTCTTCGACAAGTATTCTGAAAGTGACACGACTTACTACCGCGATCCCGCGTATATACTTATGCTGGCAAGGGGGCTCTTCTATGGGGACAATCTTCTTGACAACATAGACTGGCACAATATCCTGGCTGACGGGATGTTTCAGCCGGAAGGAACGTTCGCGGAAGGAACGGAATACGAGAAGAGGTGGAAATGGGCTGACGGAAAATCAGTTTTCGACCATTTCCCGGATTGGCACATAAAGGCGATGAACAGCAAACTGGACACGCTGTGCGGCAAGATAATGAGCGGAATTTTCCACCCGGACGGCTTCGACCATATCAATAAGACTCCGGAGAATCATTTTGGAGGCAACGAGGACTGGTTTACCTTTTACAGCGAAGTCTATAAACATTCTCTAGTCCATATGACCCCTCCGAAGACTCCGGTACAGGTCTTCCACTGCATCTTCGACCCCGTTGTCCCGCGCGAATGCGCAGAGGAGGGAGCTGCGTGGCTGGGAACCACCATCCACGACCTCAACGCGACCAACCATATGAATGGCTCCGTACTCTTCATGCTTGAGTATGCCGATTGCCATGACAGCGGACCGCTTCCGGGAATTATATCCTGGAAGGATCTTGAGCAGTTTATCGATTGACCGGACTACAGGGGCACTACTTCAGATACCAGTATTCCGGGCGTATCTCGTGGAAGCGGTCTTCTCCCTGAGGATACCACATCAGTTTTACGTAACAATTGTCACTGTAGCACTTCAGGGACACTTTCACGTGGTGGAATCCTTTTTCCAGATTGACGCGGGTCCTCCCCCAGCCGAAGCGTCCGGGCTGGTCGCCGAAACTGAAGTCGTCAATAGCAATCCGTGCTTCGTTGTCGGCCTGCACGAGCAGATTCCACAGGGCTGTTTCAGGAACATACAGGTAGCCTTCGAAAGTGTAGCCGTAATCCGGAGTCCCCAGATTGCCCCATATCCTCGGATAGTCCACTACAATGCTTTCCCTTTCGGTAGCTTCCGACTCCATATCGGCAAGATCCTTGACATTGTCGTATCTCGTGCGCAGAACACCGTGTTCCCTGCCTTCCGCCGGGACTGACTTGTGGAGGGAATAATCTACCGGAACTTCAAAGGCGATGTCATCCACCACCTCAAGGCTGCGTTCACGTATCCACGTGCGGAAACCGTAATCCCCTTCAGTGAACTCTATGATGCGTATGCCTCTTTCAAGGTTGCAGTAAGTGGTTTTGTCTCCCGAGAAACGGCCATATACAAGCGCGATTTCACCTTTTCTCGCAACATAGTCATTGTCGTGATCGTGGCCGCAGAAAACACCGTGAACATCACAATTCTCCACAAAAGCGGCGAGCATACCTGAATTGAGTTCCCCTGGACATTCGTTCTCTTTTCTCTGTCCCGCGACAGGTTTTCCGTCAAAGGCCTCACGGAACTCCGGCAGAGGAATGTGGAAGAATGCATAGGAGGGGACGGGAACGTTGCCGTTGGCGGCGGAGAATGCCTTGCTCTCGGCTTCATACCAGCCTATTTGACTGTGCGCTATCCAGGCATATTCCGCATATTCCGGAACCTGGGCATAGTCATTGGAGTCCATACAGTAGAGGACTGCCGCCACTTTGCTCCCGTCCGCGGAGAGCACGGGAAGGGCAATGTCGTCCAGGTAGCCTTTTTCCATAGTGTTGAGAGACATAGGGTGCTTTGTCACCGCTTCCGCCAAATCCCATTCCGAAAGGTCTCTTTCCCTGTCGTGATTGCCGTAAAGAGACACGAATGGTATGTTCCTTTCATCAATTGCGCTGAAAAACTTGTCCAAAACTTCAGCCGCACCGCCATCCCCCGTCGCCACGTCGCCCGTCAGTATCACGAGGTCCGGGTGTTCCGCATCCAGAATGCTGCATAGCTGGTCGTAAGTCTTCAGGAATTCGGTCGGATTGTCCCAGCAGAGATGAGTGTCGGTGAATTGCGCTATCTTCAGTTTTCCGTCTGCGTCGAAACGGATTTCAGAGCCGTCGTGTCTTGCAGGGGCATTCTGGGAACAGGACGCCATTGCAAACATTGCCAATGACGCAGCAAAAGCCATCAAACATTTCATAATAAATCTTTTGTTTCTGCAAATGTAGCAAAGACTTGACGGATAGTCAATATTTGTTTTTATTTTTGCAAAAATCTCTCAAGAGAATGAGAAAGATACTAAGTTTCAAAACGGCGGCGAACATTGTCCTCTGGATAATGTTGCTCGGGGCCGTGGTGTTCACTTCAGGGTTCGGACTGAGCCTGATGATTGCCAGACAGGAGCTCACGAAGGAAGTGGATGCCAAAGTCCAGAGCCAGATCAATTACCTTGAAGCCTACGTGGACGGGCAGTTGCAACGGACCGACACGGATACTGCCGGAATCGACCCTGA
>JAKSKB010000040.1 GCA_024401975.1 Bacteroidales bacterium
GATACGATAAAGTAAACAGATACTGCAATGACAAAAATAAGTCCACTTGCCACAGTAAATCCGAAAGCGAAAATCGGAGACAACGTTGAAATAGGTCCATATGCCTTCATCGATGAGAACGTAGTCATAGGGGACAACTGCAAGATATATCCCCACGCAGTGATATTTCCGTACGTGACCATAGGAAAGGACTGCGAGGTGTTCCCGGGAGCCGTAGTGGGCGCCATACCGCAGGATCTCAAGTTCGAGGGCGAAGTCACCTACGTGGAAATCGGTGACCGCGTGACCATCAGGGAATGCGCGACCATCAACCGCGGCACAAAGGCAAGCGGAAAGGGCGTCACCAAAATAGGGAGCGACACGCTGATAATGTCCTACGTCCACATAGCGCACGACTGCCGCGTCGGCGACCACTGCATTCTGGTCAGTTACGTGGGCATAGCCGGAGAGACCGATGTAGATAACTGGGCCATCATCGGAGGAGGGACGAAGGTCCATCAGTTTTCCAGAATAGGCACCCACGCTATGGTGGGAGGCGGAACTGGTGTCAACAAGGACATCCCGCCCTACTCCATCTGCGGACGCCAGCCCATCTGCTATGCGGGCATCAACATAGTAGGTCTCCGCAGGAGAGGATTCGACAGCGATGCCATCCGCACCATCAAGGACATCTACGATATGATATATTTCCAGGGATACAACATCTCCGATGCACTGTCGAAGGTGGAGGCCGGATTCCCTGAATCCACGGAGAGGGACAACATAATCAATTTCATTCGCAGTTCCAAGAGGGGCATTGTCCGTGCCAACGACTCCAACGAAAAAGGCTCCATCGAATAGATGCTGCTGACCACGGCCTATTTCCCCCCGATAGAGTATTTTGCGGCGATAGCGTCGGGCGGGTCGTCGTTCTGTCTCGAGGCCTGCGAGAATTATCAGAAGCAGAGTTACCGGAACAGATGCCATATCTGCGGCGCAAACGGAAAAGAAATGCTCAACGTACCTGTTGTGCATGAGAACGGGACATTCCACCTTCCCATCACGCAGATACGCATCAGCTACGCCACCCCGTGGGTAACCCGCACGGAACGGGCCATCGCTTCCGCATACGGTTCCTCCGCCTTCTTCGAATATTATCGCGACGGCATCTTCTCCATACTGGAAAGCAGGCCGGAAACACTCTGGGAACTCAACCTTGCCCTGATGCGTCACCTTCTCGACAAGTGCGGAATCACTGCCGGCATACGCTTCAGCAGCCGGTTCGGAAGCGAAGACGTTCTGGACATTCATCCCAAACGCCCCAACTCCATACTTGAAGACCTTCAACTGAAAAAGCCGTATTTCCAAGTGTTTTCCGGCAAATACGGCTTCATTCCGAATCTTTCAATCATCGACCTCCTCTTCAACGAAGGACCCGGTGCCATGGAATTTCTCAGAAGCGCCAGCCCAAAGTAAGAAGGACATCCCCCGCAATCTTGTCAAAGGACAGTTCCGGCGTTCCGCATAAAAGGTTACCACGCTCGTCAAAGATGTAATCGTCATACGGATAATACCACTCCCGTGGATATTTGCGGAATCTTCCCGTAATATCGAAATAAAACGACCGGGGGGACGAGTAGCCGAATCCAACCGAATACGTACTGGTCACGTCTTTGTCATTGCCGCCCTCGTTCCGATATATTCTTGCATTGCGGCTGTAACCTATCCTGATGGACATCCAGTCGAGCGGCTTGGCCTCGAAGCCCGCCCGGATTGAATTGCTGTTGCCTCCGTAACGGCTCAGGTAGTCGTTGATTTCCGTGTAGTCAGAGGAGGTGGCTCCGTCCCAATTCCGATATCTCATCGCTGTCTGAGGGGTCGATTCCCAATCCACGCTCAGAAGCATCATTTTGGCTATCGTCACGGCGACTCCCAGATTATATCTGAACGGAACCGTCACTCGGTAACTCTCCTCTCCCAGCGGAGTCACGGAACTCGCCTGAAGATTGTCGTACCGGGTGTTCCCATCCCAGCGCATCCGCCTTACGACCCGCATCGAAGTGGGAGTCTGGATTGCAGCCCCCACGCGAAGGAAATCCAGCGGACTCCATTGCAATCCGAATTTGCCGTAGATACCGCGCGCAGTGACGCTTTCATAGGAATTCATGGATGACTGACAAAAATGCGTGAGCTGGTCATTGAGCACATATTCGAAATCTTCCGGACTTATGGCCTTTTCGGTCTGGGAGTACTCGCTTGTATATGAAAGCACCGGCACACCCAGATTGATGCCTAAAAGCAGCCTGTCATTGAAATTGACGGCCCAGTTCACAACCATATCGGTCTTTATGCCATAGGTGTAACGTGTGTAGTACTGCCGCAGAGGGCCTCCCACCATTATGTCTCCGTCTCTATCCACTTCAGTCGCGCCGAGATAGGTGCCGTCATCCATATGGCGAATCATACCGCTCTTGTACGCAAGCTGATAGGGCCAATAGATGTCGTTGCCGTAATCTCTGTTCAGTTCCTCCTCCGAATAAGGATTGTATGAACCGCTTCCATCATAAGAACACTCATACGCCAGAGAACCGAGCAGTGACGTGTATTGGTCGTTGATTCCGTCCACGGCTCCCCTGTCGATGAAGCATCCGGTCGAATTGGCCATGAAACCGAAAGCCATATTCTTGACGGAGCTGGAATACATATCCAGATTCAGTATAAATCCTATGTTGGGCAAGACGAATCTGGTCGTGGACTCGTCCCATGAGTGGGTCTCCCCCGTAGCGTAATTCTCGTCATAGCCACCTACCGGAGCATATCCGCTTCTCATAGTGGATACGTACAGTCCCGGAGTTATGGAAAACTGCGAATAAGATGACACGGCGGAACCGGCCGGGTTTATCACTGCCATTCCGGGATCTCCCCCGAGAGCGGTAACGGCATTGCCCAAAGCGGTCGAGCGTGCCGAGCCTGTATAGTCGTTGTCATAAAGAATTCTCGCCAAATCAGCGTTTTGCGCATTCAAGGTAACGAGCGCCGAAAGCGTCACCACAGCTGCAATCAATCTTTTCATACTTTCAACAGTCAATTATGTTAACCTTACTTCTATCTTCTGCGACCCGAACTCCCGCCAGAATAACCGCCTCCTGAGAAACCTCCGGATGAACGGCCGGAGCCACCCGAATATCCCGACGAGCGGCTGCTACCGGAATAACCCGACGAACGACTGCTGCCTGAATAGCCTGATGAGCGGCTTGACCCACCCGAATACCCCGAGGAACTGCCCGAAGATCCCGACGAACTGCCGGACGAAGAAGATCTGTATATGCGGTTTGAGCTGGAGCGTCCTGAAGATGAAGACGATTCGTAAGAGGAGGAAGAAGAGGATGACCTGGAAGAAGAATACCCGGAATCCGAAGCGCTGCGGGACGACGAAGACCCGGAATAATCCGTGGACGTCGAGCCGCCAATGCTTCTGACATTGGAATTGGTGCCTCCTGAAGAACGCTCCGATATGGAAACCGTCCCGGTGTTTTCCCGATTGGTCGTCCTCCCTGCCCCGGAAGATGCCGCGGCTCCCACCGTTCTCCTCCCTGCAGGAACGGCTGCCGAAGCAGCCCTGCGAGTGCTTTCTCCTCCTGCAGTCACGACCCCTGATGAAACACTGCGGCTGCGAGTCTGTGTAGAAACCCCGGACGAAGTCCTCCTTCGCGTGGTCGAAGATATCCCTACGCCACGTCCTGTGCCCGAAGGCGAAGGAGCGTCCCGCGCAATTGAATTGGGGGAAGAAGGCCTGAGACCTCTCCATTCATTGCGGAAAGGCCTGTACGAAGGATGATACGGGTAGTAACCGTAATGATACGGATGATAAGGATGCGGATAACCGTACCAGACTCTATATGGAGCCGGGCCCCACGCATAGCCGTACCAGAAATCCCACGGCTCCCATATTCCCCAAGGTCCCCAGGGGTCATAGGCCCAACGCCATCCTACGCGCCAGCAAGGTCCCCAATAACTGTAATATGAGTACGGATACAAATTGCCGTAAATGTTGATGTTGATGGTGGAACTGCGCTGCGGAACCATCTGGAGCAGAGAAACAGTATCTTTCTGCGAGGTCGGATAGAATATGTTTCCCGATGAGACACCTTTGCTTGCCAGCGAACCGAGATCCGGCACCACAAGTGTGTCGGAAGACACCCCTTCCTTGACATATATGCCGGACTCACGGGTTCGCGAGATTAGGGACTCCACATCCGCAGAAGCGGACACGGTGACGGTTTTCGCAGCGCTCGCAACAACAACCGGTGTTCTTTGAGCGTACAGGCCATCCTGAAACATTTGAGAGGACGTGTTCTGCGCAGACAACGCACTTGACACAAGCAGCACAAATGCCGGGACGGACAGGTTGACGTACTGTTTCATAATTAATCCTCCTATGCAAAAATTTTGTATCTTTGTGCTCGTATTGCAATTATTATGCAATTTATGTAAAATAAGATTAAAACTCAAAATATATGGCGAAAGAAGTTACATCACGCGCGGAAAATTATTCGCAATGGTACAACGACCTCGCACTCAAGGCGGATCTGGCCGAGCAGTCGGCGGTAAGGGGATGTATGGTGATAAAACCTTACGGCTATGCCATCTGGGAAAAAATGCAGAGCATTCTTGACGGGATGTTCAAGAAAACGGGGGTTCAGAACGCCTATTTCCCTCTGTTCATCCCGAAGTCGTTTTTCAGCCGGGAAGCGGAACACGTGGCGGGATTCGCCAAGGAATGCGCAGTCGTGACCCATCACCGCCTGATGAACTCCCCCGACGGCAAAGGCGTTGTGGTCGATCCTCAAGCAAAACTGGAAGAGGAACTCATAGTGCGACCGACGTCCGAAACTATAATATGGAGCACATACAAGAACTGGATTACTTCATGGAGGGATTTGCCCGTGCTTTGCAACCAGTGGTGCAACGTGGTGCGCTGGGAGATGCGGACGCGGCTGTTCCTGCGCACGGCGGAATTCCTCTGGCAGGAGGGGCACACAGCCCACGCCACAGCGGAAGAGGCCGAAGCCAAAGCCAATGAGATGGTGCAGGTGTACGCCGATTTTGCAAGGAACGTGATGGCTCTGCCTGTAATCGTAGGGCACAAGAGTCCCAACGAGCGTTTCGCCGGAGCGATTGACACACTGACAATAGAGGCGATGATGCAGGATGGAAAGGCGCTTCAAGCGGGCACGTCCCATTTTCTCGGTCAGAACTTCGCCAAGTCGTTCGATGTCCAGTTCACCAACAAGGAAGGAAAACAGGAATTCGTGTGGGCCACTTCCTGGGGTGTGTCAACGAGGCTTATGGGAGCGCTGATAATGGCGCACGGGGACGACAACGGGCTTGTCCTCCCTCCCGCAATAGCCCCCATACAGATTGTCATGGTCCCCATATACAAGACCGACGGAGAGCGCAGTTCCATTACAGCTAGGATGAAGGAGATGAAACTGGCGTTCGAAGTTCTCGGGCACAGTGTCAAAATCGACGACCGCGACACCCTCCGTCCCGGATTCAAATTCGCCGAGTGGGAACTCAAAGGCGTACCGGTACGGATTGCGATGGGACCTCGCGACCTTGAAGCCGGTACCGTGGAAGTACACAGACGCGACACGCTCGAAAAAGAGACAGTATCCGTTGAAGGTCTGGAAAACCGCATACACAATCTCCTCGATGCCATTCAGAAGAACATCTACGACAAGGCTGACGCATTCCGCAAAGCCAACGTGGAAAAGTGCGACGACTGGGAAGAATTCAAGGAGAAGATACAGCAGGGCAAATTCCTTCTCTGCCACTGGGACGGGACAACCGAAACCGAACAGGCCATCAAGGATGCGACCAAAGCGACCATACGCTGTATCCCTGTGGATTCATTCGTGTGCGAGGAGGAAGGGAAGGATATCTTCTCCGGCAAGCCTTCGCATAGAAGAGTAGTATTTGCCATCTCATATTAAAACCATACACCATGAAAAAAATCACCATAGTCCTATTGTCAGCGCTTTCCTTGTCTCTCACGACATACGCACAGGACGCACAGCAGATTGCAGCCCAGGCGGCAGCTGCAATGGCGGCCACACCGGACCAGACCAACACCGTCAAGCCTTCATACTGGAAGAACTCCATAGACTTCACCCTCGGATTCAACCAGACCTCGCTGACCAACTGGGCGGCCGGAGGATACAACACTATCAACCTGTCCGCGAACATCGATGCGAAAGCGAATTACGCCAAGGGGCTTATGAGCTGGAGCAACCGTATGCAACTCGACTACGGTTTCCTCTGGTCAGCAGACAAGAGCAACCTGCTCCAGAAAAGCAACGACCGTATATATCTTGAAAGCAAATGGGGATACAAGACCGGACAGAACAGCAAATGGAGCTATTCCGCTTCATTTGATTTCAGAAGTCAGTTCTCCAACAGTTTCGACAATTATCAGAAAGACGAAACGGGCAAATGGTCCGGAGACCTCAAGTCAGGATTCATTTCCCCCGCATATACCAATATAGCTCTCGGTATGAGCTGGAAGCCGAAGGACTGGTTCGACGTCAGCATTTCCCCGCTCACCGGAGGCTTCACGATATGCACCATCGACGAACTTCGCAAGAATTACGGTATGCTTGCAAACGAGGACGGATCCTATAAAAGTTCCAAGTTCCAGTTCGGTGCCCAGATAAAGATAAACTTCAAACTCGCGATAAATGAGGTGTTTGTCTATGAAACACAGATTGTCGCCTTCACCGACTACCTTGACAACCCTTTCAAGAAGAACAGAATCAACTGGGACAACAAGGTCACCTGGAAGATGGCGAAATACTTCAAGATAGGTCTGGACACCTGGCTCATCTATGACCCCAACATCACCATCAATGACAAGAACGGCATCCCGTGCACAAGCCTCACGCAGTTCAAAGAGTCCCTCGGCATCAGTTTCATTTATACAATTGCAAGCAAGAAATAAATGAAGATTCTTCTCGCTGTCAGCGGTGGGATAGATTCGATGTATCTCGCGAACAGGGCGTTGGCTGATGCCGGCGGCCTGTTCGGCTTTGCCGGGCCGATGGAATTCGCCGTGGCGCATTGCAATTTCTCCCTCAGGGCGGAAGAAAGTGACGGCGACGAAGCTTTCGTGCGCGACTGGTGCACCGCAAACGGGGTCAGATGTATCATCAGACGCTTCGACACGAAGTCTTATGCGGAGAAGAAAGGGATAAGCATAGAGATGTCCGCACGGGACCTACGCTACTCCTGGTTTGCGCAGCTGTGCAGTGAGGAAGGCTTCGACGCCGTAGCCGTGGGGCACAATGCCAACGACAACGCCGAGACCTTGATTCTCAACTTGCTCCGCGGTACGGGGATGAAAGGCATCTGCGGAATGAAAAAAAGGGGCTTGCTGCCGGTGGAAAATTCCGGTGCGGCGTTGCTCCGCCCTTTGCTCGACACGGGGCGTGACGAGATCAGGGAATGGATGGAATCACGCGGCCTGCCCTGGCGCGAGGACAGCAGCAATTCCGAATACGAGTACAGGCGCAACATCATAAGGAACGAAGTGTTTCCCATTTTCAAACGCATCAATCCGTCGTTCACGGAGACTTTCAGGCGCGAGATGACTTATTTCTCCAAGGCTTTCGAATTTATCGAAGAATGTTGTGACAACTGCGGACTTGACCGCAATACCATAAATACAGATTCGTTGATGACGCAACGCAATTGGGAATATCTGCTTTTCCAACTTACCGAAGGTCATATCAACCAATCGAATTATGAGAACCTTGTTTCCCGTCTGAAAAGCGGACGACAGATTTCGGGCAAGCGTTTCGGAGATTACATTGCTTCTTCATCAGCGTTGATTCTTGACAAAAGCCGTGAAAAGCTTCCCGATGCGAAGTCGCAGGTCAGTTACGGAATTGTTGACCGCTCAGAGATAATACGTTTGAAACAACCTGAAGGACTGCTGATTATGGATGCAGACAAACTCGCGTTCCCTCTGCGTTTCCGTAGGTGGAAAAAAGGAGACTGGATGGTTCCTTTTGGAATGAAAGGGAGGAAAAAACTGAGCGACATATTTTCCGACCTGCATTTCTCCATACCCCAGAAGACTTCGGCAATTGTCCTCGAACACCCTTCAGACCCCGACAGGATAGCCGCCATCGCGGGAGTCCGAATAGACGACTCTGTCAAAGTGACCCCCGAAACGTCGAGAGTCCTCAGACTAGGATTGAAAGAACAGTCATCCGGGGATTGAGAACTGGCCGCTTGCGCCATACGGACGCCTACCACACCATATCGAACGGCATCTTCGCCAGAATGATGTCCTTCTTCCCTTCGGCGAAACCCGAAAGCAATGACAGCGCATCTCCGGCAACGGATTCGTATGCGGTCCCTTCCAGAGGATTGCCTGACCGCGCCGCAGTCTCGTTGAGCATATCCATCATACGTTCGAGCGAAGTCTTCTGCTTAGGGTAGCCAACCACGTTCCAATTCTTGAGTTCAGCCTGCTCCGCATTGTCAGAGACCGCGAGTAATGTCCAGCGAACAGCATCCTCCAACGTACCGACCTCATCCGCCAGACCGATGGACACGGCATCAGTACCCGTCCATACACGTCCCTGCCCTATCGAATCCACATATCCCGGTTCCAAATCACGCCCCTCGGATACGATGGCAACAAATTTTTCATAGACAGTCTCTATGGAAGACGTGATGTACTTGTATTCGGCCTCATTCAGGGGGCGGGTCAGATTCAGCATGTCGGAATGCCTGTTGGAATTGACGGACACCACGTTGACGTGCAGTTTGTCCCTGATTGCCCGGCTAAAATCGGGAATGAGACCGAATACGCCTATGGAGCCTGTGAGCGTGGTGGCGTCGGTAAACACTTTCTCACAATTGTTCGATATCCAATATCCTCCTGATGCGGCATATCCGCCGTATGATGCCACGACAGGTTTCACTTCGCACAGAAGATCCATTTCGGTCTTTATCTGCTCCGAAGCGAAAACGCTTCCTCCCGGGGAGTTGACCCTGAGTACCACCGCCTTTACCGTTGTGTCGCGTCTGAGCGAGGAGATGATGCCTGCAAAGTCATCCCCCGCAACCTGACGGTCATCGTGTCCGTCCACGATATCCCCGTCCGCATATACGACAGCGATTGTGGATTTAGACCTGGGAGACAATGCCTTTGACTTGACATAGCCGGCAAAGGGGATGAGGTTCAAATCCTCTGCCTTATCCTTACCCGCAAGTTCGGCGAGTTTCAGTTTGAGCTGCTCCTCCGTCATCAGCTCATCGACGAGTCCGGCCTCAAGAAAATCCTGAGGTTCACCGAGTTTCAGCCCGTCTATGACGGCATTGAGACGTTCTACGGATATATCTCGGTTCTCAGCTATTGCGGATGCTATAGTGTTCCACAGAGAACTTATCATCGCCTGGTTCTGCTCCATATTCTCCTTGCTCGGGGAACTGCACACGAAGGTCTCTCCTGCCGATTTGTATTTCCCGTGACGTATCAGCTGCACATTGATGCCGCAGGCGTCAAGAAGATCCTTGAAAAACACGAGATTCCCTCCGAGACCGTTGAGCGTGTATGTCTGGCCGATATGGGATGAAAGATATATTTTGTCGGCTACGGACGCAAGGTAATAATTGAGGGTGCCAGGCGCCCTCATCCCGGCCACAACCGCCTTTCCGCTCCTGCGGAAATCAGATAGAGCCGCGCGAAGTTCCTCATACCCGGCAATCGTGCCGTTCATCCCCTCCGCACGAAGGTAAACAAATTTCACCGCAGGGTCATCGGCTGCGGCCTCCAATGCACGGACAGCATCCCAAATACCTATGGCGTGTACGGGGTTGCGGGGATCGCCCAACATCTCCAGAGGGTCGTTCTCCCTGCTTTGCTCCTGAATCGAAATCTTCTCCAAATCCAGAAACAGCACCCCTTCGGATGAGACGGGATTGCTTCCGCTGCTTCCCGCGGCGATTGCTCCTATGATGGCGACACATAGAAAGATGCTCAGGAAACTGGCTATGAAAATGCCGAGAATGACGGCGAGAGTTGTTTTAAGAAATCCGTTCATATGACAATATCTGTTTATCGATTGCAAACTTTCAAATATATGGAAAAAGGAGGATTTTTGCTAAATTTGCGTGACATTTAATTTGCATCATGGCTCAAAAACCGTCAATCCCGAAAGGAACCAGGGACTTCGGACAGCAGGAGACTGCCGAAAGAAATTATATATTCGACACCATCAAATCGGTGTTCAGGACTTTCGGATATTCGCAAATCGAGACCCCGGCTCTCGAGAATCTTTCCACACTTATGGGAAAATACGGGGAAGAGGGGGACAAATTGCTGTTCCGCATACTCAATTCCGGTGACGCATTCGCCGACGTCAATCTGTCCCTGCCGGGAAAAGAACTTGCTTCCAAGGTCTGTGAGAAAGGTTTGAGGTATGACCTGACGGTTCCCTTCGCGCGTTTCGTGGTACAGCACCGCAATGAGGTTCCCTTCCCTTTCAAGCGCTTCCAGATACAGCCGGTATGGAGAGCCGACAGGCCTCAAAAAGGCCGTTACCGGGAATTCTACCAATGCGATGCCGACGTGATAGGTTCACGCTCGCAAATGAATGAACTGGAACTTGTACAGATAGTGGATCGCGTGTTTTCGCTTCTTGGAGTGAACGTCGTCATCAAGATAAACAATAGGAAAGTTCTCACCGGCCTTGCCGAAATCTGCGGATTCCCCGACAAGGTGGTGGACATCACCGTCGCAATTGACAAACTGGACAAGACAGGCATAGATGCCGTCAGAGAAGAAATGCTCGAGAAAGGACTGACCACCGGAGCGGTGGCCAAACTGGAACCCGTTCGCGGGATGGGGGGCGACACGGCTTCCAAACTCAAATCGATGCGGGCGATGATGGAGTCCTCCCCTACCGGAATACGCGGGCTTGACGAACTCGAGGAGTTGTTCACGCTGCTGGATGATGCCGGCCTGTCAAGCACCTGCGAACTGGATCTTTCTCTCGCCCGCGGACTGAATTACTATACGGGTGCCATTTTCGAGGTAAAGGCCCGTGACTTTGCCATCGGGAGCATCTGCGGCGGAGGCCGGTATGACAATCTTACCGGCATTTTCGGGCTTCCGGACATGTCCGGTGTCGGCATATCGTTCGGTGCGGATCGCATTTACGACGTGCTCAAGGGACTGAACAAATTTCCGGAAGGGCTTTGCCGATCCGCTTCCATCCTTTTTGCAAACATGGACGGAGGGTCCGTGCGTTACGTGTTACCGCTTGCAGCGGAGTTACGCAGAAGGGGGATTGCCGTGGAAGTATATCCGGACAGCGCAAAACTCAAGAAGCAGTTCGATTATGCTGACAGAAAGGCCATTCCCTTCATATCCATCAACGGAAGTGAAGAAATGGACTCCAAGACCATCCAACTGAAGAATCTGGCCACGGGGGTGCAGAAGACTTTTCCAGTAGCGGATACGGAAGCCATCGTTTCCGCTCTCAAGGAGACGCTTCCTGATTAGGAATTTATCAAGCCACGATTTGCATTTTTCAAAAATAATCCGTTACTTTGCGATTCAACACTGCGGGGTAGAGCAGTTGGTAGCTCGTCGGGCTCATAACCCGGAGGTCGTAGGTTCGAGTCCTGCCCCCGCTACTAAAAGGGGTTGACTAATAAGGCGCCTCAGCGCCGTGTCGGAGTGAGCGAAATGAACATTGAGCCACGGAGACACCCGCTGGAACGAAGTGCAGGCGGCATGCCCCATCGGGGCGGCTGCGTCAGCAGCGGGGGTAAGACAAAAGGGGTTGACTTTTTGGTCAACCCCTTTTTGCAGCTATGACTTTATCTGATTGAAGGGTGACCATGGTGATTGCTGGGCAAAGCAGGCTCGTTTGCACATTTCGACCTCGTTTTCCAATGTAAAATGGGCATAAGAGGGCTGTTTTGCCCAGCCGATTATCTCACAAGCTGCACTCCTGTATATCTCAGTCCTAGTACGGATCTACTTCTCCTCGATTATTCCGGAAACAATGCTGAAATCACCCGTAACTCCATTTTGAGAAGTCGGCTGATTTGTTTGTTTCTGGCATTGAAATCGAAATGAAGTTCTTTGGCGAGTTCAATCTTTGCTTCTTTCGAGAGTGTAGAAACGGAATGCCCGTTATATTTCTTTGAACATACGCTTGAAATATGGGCGAACAGGTCATCGTCCGTATAATATATGCTCTCTCCAATACTTTTTGCAATCTCCATCGAAGCCTCGACATTTCTGGAAACACAATAGAAATAATGCCTGCTGGTCCTGAACAGGGCTTCTGCGTCACTGATATGGCAGTAGCATAGTGGTGATACATAACCGTCCAGCACATGGACATTTCCCCCCTTGGCCAAAAGGTCGCTATGGAAAAGATTACGTTTTTGCCTGGAGGTGAGTGATGTTCTGCAGGATTCGAATCTCAATCGTGCTTCCCGGTTGAAGAAGAATCGATTCGCTCCCCACTTGTATGTAAACACATTTTCGTATGGATCAACAACTGCCCCGTTTCTGTTTATGTAGGCAATGACATTCCTGAGACTGTTGAGATTGTCAATTGGAAATAGTTTGAATGACAGATTGCGGATGTCTATTTTTGCTGCGGCCAAGGCAGGATTGGATTCCAGTTTCGAGACCAGAGTTTTAATGAATGACCTGACTCGTTCTTCTTTACCCGACAATGCAAAATGAAAATGGTTGTCCATTATCTCGAAAGTGAAAATATGGATGTCCGGAAACAGAAAAGCGGCAAAGGCCACAATGTCCATTGCAGCCTTGAACTCTTCTTTGTTGTGAAACAGGACAGGATGATTCTCCTGTGAACAAACGTGGAAACAACTGCCGGTTTCCATAAACCGGGACTGGCACAAATTTTCCAGCCTTCCAAAATCTTTCTTCTCCATTTTTGTACCAATATTTAAAAAACAGAGTGCCGCATCCGCAAAGGAACAAGGTACTCTGTTTAAGGTTTCTCAACGTGTGTGAGGCGCTTATCTCTCACTGTTGCATTTCATTCGTGCCACAAAGATAATGATTTTTCGGTAATTGCAAGAGCAGACCAAGAAATTTTAATTTATCTCACAAGGAATACATTAACATCCGTTTTGTCTCCATAACAGAGACTTGTACTCACGCATCGCGCACTTATCTGTCCACGTTAGCTGTCTTGCAACTGGATGCCATCCTTACCAATGCAAAGAAAGTTGCAACAATCCCGACAAAGAAAAATGCCAATCAGAAGCCGTTCGATAAAATGATTCTGATGGAGTATAATTGTATCGGCATCGGAATAGTCAAGATGACAGTAGGAATCAGGCGCGGAAGTCACGAAAAGATTCAATACTGCATAACAGCGATGGAGGCATAAAAAAGGGAAGGCCGAAACCTTCCCGATAGACTTGCCCCAAGATTACGTGCTGGATCTTTACCTTACGGTGAGGCTCGGGGCGGGGACTTTGCACTTAGCGAATTACCTCATCCACATCACGGCTTAAATCTCGTGGCAAACCTTAGCGATTCTTCCCGAATCGCAAGAGCGTCTTAAGAAATTTTATTATATTTGCCCCTGCTATCGCAAGATAGCACTACATATTGCGAAGGTGTTTTTCGCCTGTCCTTCCAGGAAATCTCGACAATTTCTTTAAAACGCATAGGACACGGTCGTTAACACTCCGCCTGTCTTGATTATGTTGACTGGTGGCCCTCTAGCCATTATGTACTTCATATCGGTCGGGTGTGGAGTACGATTGTTTGTTTTGCGTTGCGTTTGTCGAGAACGTCCTGGAGAACATACGAAAACGGCTCCACACCTTTGTTGTTTAACATGTATTCCTTCAGGGGCGGAAGGACTAACTCTATCTTTTTATGAAAAAAAAATTAATTTTACTCTTATTTTTGGTTTTGCCGATTTCACTTTTCGCGCAAACCTCAGTTACAGGTATTTCTGTATCGAAATTCCAGGCAACTTATGCTGAATCTTCTCCGAAGTTTTTTCCGATTCCCATTGTTGCGGATTTGCAGATGGTTTCTAATGTTCAGAAGGAATATGTGCTTGTAGGAAGGTTTTCGGTGCCTTCTGCCAATGGGGAAGACAAAAACTCGTATATCAATAGAGTTTCATCATTAATAAAGAATAGGATTGAAGAACTAAAGTTTCAGGCTTTATATGAATTTGCCGAAAGAGAAGGAGCTGATGTTATTCTCGCTCCGTCCTATTCGGTCGTTACTACAGAAAAGAACGTGAGTTATTCTGATTTAACAGTCAAGGTAAAGGGATTCCCTGCTAAATATACAAATTTCAGGCTGCTAACCGAAAAAGAAGAAGGGTTGGTCCGCACTGCAACTTTCATCAATTCAGAAATTGATGTCAAAAGCTTGAATTCTCAGACAATATCAAACACATTAAGTCCCCGATAATTATGATAACTATGAAAAAATCAATTATTTTTATTCTCGTATCTTTTCTGTCGTCCACAGTCTTCGCCCAAGTCGTGGATTTTACTGATATCACCGTTGAAACCGAACAAAAGGTATTAATGCCAAAAGATCCAGTGGGGAGAGTATTCGCCAATATTCATTATGGAGAGAGGATAGAGGGACTGAATGCAATAGGGGCTCATGCCGGATGGTTCAAAACTCATGGGGCATATATCGGAATAAATAAATCAATATCCACCTACGGCAAATCAAACTACCACGACATCAAATCCATGTTTTCGATGTCTGCAGGATGGGTATTCTCTCCAGCGCGTTCCAGGAAAACAGGTTTGCTGCAGTCAAATTGGTTTCAATTATATCTTGGACTAGGCCCAACTTTTTTAAAAGATAGCAACAATAAAGTAATTACTAAATTAGGGATTGATGTTGGAACGATGTATACGTTGGGATGCGGCCTGAATTTTTTATGTGGTTTAGCAGTCGAGCCGTTTGCATCTAAGAATGATCCGGATAATAATCTAGCTATCGGCCGACTTCAACTCGGAATAGGTTGGACGTTCGGTAAAAACAAGAATTGATAATTTGTTGAGGACTTCATTTCCAAGGCCAAGTGATTTTCCGTCATTAACAGCAAACTTAAAGACGGCAGTATGAAGACATTGGCGAAACAAGATTCGATTCCCGGACCATTTGGGGTGAGGCTGACCAAAACTTTTTGGTCAGCCCCTTACTGCCTGCGGCGGTACTGCTTCTCAACCCTCTGTCGCTGACGCGACATGTCAGGGGGGATGCAACTCCACTATCGTTCCACCGGCGACTCCCGTCGCGGCCGCCGATGCGGCCTTCGCCGCTCCGCGACTCAAAATGAGTCCAGGATTCTGCGGAGTCCTCCGCCTTCGCGTTGTAT
>JAKSKB010000041.1 GCA_024401975.1 Bacteroidales bacterium
TATGCTCCCTGACACTAACGTGACGGACACCTTTCAATGGCTGGGTGAAGGCAAAAAGCCGTTCGAGTCTCTGCCGCTCTTCATTATTAAGGACCTCCGCGTTATGCAGCATCAGCCACCGGCTGTTCTTCAGCGAGATGCGCCTCGATTTGGTCAACGCTTTCTGGAACTCCTGTGCATTGTTGACTTCCTTGATGACGTGGAATTTGTCCATCACTATCATCGCATACGCTTTCACTTCGTTCCGGCGGGTGTCAGAACGTGATGACCGTCAGGGAATGTGGCTGGAGGGTGATGCTGCCGTCCTTCTTGACTTTCAATCTGGCCTCACGGGGGATGATGTGGTCCTCGGCACCGACTTCGTTGTAGTCATCAGGGCCGTTGCCGTTGAGAACCTGCGCATTTACCGACGAGGGAATCTTTCCCCCGAAAATGGCGGAATCGAGTTGCACCTGCTTCCCGTTTTCGGGGTCTTTGTTGACTATAGCCATAACGTAATTGCTCCCTAAGTCATCAACGGTGAGTATGGCGTCAATGACGCCGGTGGACTCATCGCCATATGAGAGCCGCTCGGAAGTGACACGCACAGGCACCACGTTCTCTGCCAGAAGATTCACATACATCCACATTGCATAGTAAGTGGATCTTTTGAGTATTCCGTCCTTGTACGCGTAGATTGGTCCGCGGGTATTGACTATCGGTGAGATGCAGGCCATGTGAACATAGTCGGCGTTGCGCAGGCAGGAGTTGTAGAAGCACGCGCTGAAGATGGCATCTGCCATTGTGTAGACGAAGTTGAGGTCGTTGTTCTTCCTCGCTTCTACGTCGAATCCATCCCTCAATCTGCCGTGTCCGGGATGATGCCAGCTTCTGAGATTCCATTCGTCGTATGCTATCTTGATGTGGTCGTCGTGGCCGGCTTCTTTCAGGATGTCTATTGTCTCCTGAATGCTTCCTTCCGGCCAGTCGGTGTACATCATACATTTCAAATACGGAGCCGGAATGTTTTCGTGAGTCATAAAATTCCAGTATCCGTGGATTGAGACATAGTCGAGATGGCCGCCGGCAGCCTTCAGAAGGGGCAGCGTCCATCCTCTGTCGGGAGTCGCCGCGGCCAGAAGCGTGAGGTCCTTCGTGACGCTGCGCATCAACTTGGATGATTCGCATACGAACGGTCCCCATTCGCCAACAGTTTTGGCACCCAGTTCCCAGCCACCGTAATTCTCATTGCCTACACTCCAGTACTTGACATTGTAGGGCTCGGGATGGCCGTTTGCGATGCGCATACTTGCGAATTTGCCGACTTCCAGATTGCAGTACTCCACCCAGTCGCTCATTTCCTCGGCGGTGCCTGTACCGGCATTGGTGCAGATGTAAGGCTCTATCCCTGCCTTGCGGCACCACTTGATGTATTCGTCAGTGCCGAAGGTATTGGGATCCTCCACGCCCCAGGACTTGTCGAAGACGGGCGTCCTTTCGGGACCTACTCCGCCCAACCAGTGGTAAGTGGATACGAAACATCCGCCCGGCCAACGTACAATGGGCATCTTTATCTCCTTGAGCGCCTCTATCACGTCGGTTCTGAAGCCGTCCGCGTCTGAAAGCGGGTTGCCGGGGTCGTATATGCCGCCGTAGACCTGTGTGCTGAAGTGCTCTATGAATCCGCCGAATATCATCGGATTGTATCTGTAAGGAGTTGCGCCACGCTCGATGATGACGCTGTTCTGTGCCATTGAGGTCAATGACAGCAGCAATGCGAGGGTGAAAAGAGCCTTCTTCATATCGGGTATTTTTATAAGGAGCGTGCGGGCAGATGGTCCAGATAACCGCCTTCATTGAAATGCTGATTGTCCGGCAATTCTATATCGGTACGAGCCGCACCGCGTTTCATAAGATTCTTCAGTTCAGGCAGATATCGCTGATACACGTCACGAGGCAACGCTTCGTGGCTCTTGCAGATGCTTGCGGCCATCCCTACAACTTCTCCCATCATTCCTATGGTGCGCATCAGGCGTGTTGAGCCCAGAACGACGTGTGTCACACTGATGTTGCGCCCGGCCATGAAAAGATTGTTTACATTGCGGGAATATAGCACACGATAGGGAACGGCGTATGGATATATGGGGTTCTCCCTGGTCGCTGCGATGAATTCGTTCCCCGGGAACTGACTTGAATTCCGGGGGTCGGGGAAATGCAGGTCAAAGTGCCACGTAGTAGTGAACGACGCGTCTTCGTGGAACACGTGCTTGTCAACATCGTCCTGCTTCAGGATATAGTCTCCGACCAATCGGCGGGACTCCCGTTTCCCGGCAGTGTATGCCACCCAGCCCAATTCACGGGAGGCGTATTCGGCCTTGCCGCTGTAATGGTTCTTCAGAAAACTCCAATTGGAATATATCACAAGCAGGCCATAGTCGCGTATGCGCTCGAATTCCCATATCTGGTCGCGGTCCATGCCGGTTTCCCAAGTCCATTCGCCCATTGTCACTGCCTGACAATTCTCTTCGTTGAATTCCACGCCGTAACTGAACTCCGGGAATGATGATTTTTCTCCCTCGACTGAATACCACTGTACGGAAGCTCCCATAGTGCGCTTGTCACCGCACTCCGGAGCAAGAGTCTCGCCATACTCGTCGCGGCCTTCACGTCCCATCATCCAGTCCGCGCCTGCCATAAAGCCGAGATTGCCGTCACCCGTGCAGTCGCTGAAAACCGGTGCGCTCAAAGTCATCTCCCGGCCCGTTTCCACATTACGCACAACTACTGACTCTATGAGGCTTCCCTCTTTCATATTGACCTTGACCGCCCGCCAGCCGGGAAAGTAATCAAGCCCTTCCTGATTCTCGATAAAGGCTGTTTTCTTTTCGTCTTCGTAGTTGGATGCAGGTTGTGCATTGCCAATGGTGCTGTGCCCGAATTCACGCTGCATGCGCCCCAGCGCCTCGTATGGCGGCATTTCGATGTAACCGCCGAGATGCACCCTGATTTCGGAACTGTTGTTGCCGCCCGGAATGAGACGGTCGCTGACCAGTGCCACTCTGCAACCGAAGCGCGCCGCTGACACGGCGGTACAAATGCCTCCGATTCCAGCCCCGACGACCACAAAATCGTAAGTGCCGCCGTCGTAGGGCTCTGATGATATTGCGCCTGTCTTTCTGCGAAAGTCCTCCAATCCGGCCAGGTCCGTGGGCGGAACGTCGTTTTCTTCCGTCGTAAGGTAGATTGCGTCGCATCTTCCGTCGAATCCTTTCAGGTCAGACAACGCAAGTATTGTCCGCCCGCCCTTGAGTTTTACGCTTCCGGCACTCTGCCACGTCCAGCAGTCGCCGGCAGTCCCCAGCACGGGCTTGAGCGTCCTTCCTCCTATTTTGATTCTGAATGCTCCGGGGCCTTCTTCAGAAGTCCAGGGAGAAACCCAGTTGTAAGTCCTTGCATACACATAATATGTTCCTTCGGCAGGAATTTCAATCTCCGTGGTGGCGTCGGCGACAGGTTTTCCATATCCGTGCGCAATGAGGTAGGGAGACCCCATAAGGTCAGTGAACTGCTGGTCAAGAGACCATCCTCCCTTGTGAGAGAAACTTTCTGCCTCGACAAAAATTCCACCCGCGTTTGCCGACAGGCCTGCCACGATGCAAAGCAGAGATATGAGAAGTGTCTTTTTCATCAACAATGAATTTGATTCTGAAGTACAATACACTCCAAAGTCAAATATAGATAAAAACGCAGGTTTTTATCTATATTTGGGAATATGATGAAGAATTTTTTTGTTTTACTGGCTTTGCTCGCCATAACTTTCAAAGCAGCCGGCCAGGAACAGTCCGAATGGCAGGGATGTACGCGCTATGACTATATGGTTGATGGCAGGGACGCCACAGTCGTTGTTCCTGCCAACCCGGCTCCCGGCAAGCCATGGATATGGCGTCCGGCCTTCTTCGGAGCTTTCCCTGCCGTTGACGAGGCCCTTCTCAATGACGGCTGGCATATTGCCTACTATGACGTGACCCATTGCTATGGCAGTCCTGCCAGTGTTGACTGGGCATATGATTTTTATGAGGATGCAATCATTCGGTTCGGTCTCAATCGGAAAGTGGCCCTCGAGGGATTCAGCAGAGGCGGCTATTTCTGTTTTGCGTGGGCCCAGGCTCATCCTGAGACTGTTTCCTGCATTTATCTGGATGCACCGGTATGCGACATCACTTCCTGGCCTGGCAGGAAGAATGATAATCTCTGGAAAGACTTCCTACAGTGCTGGAATCTCTCTGACAGCCAGGTAGGACCGGATTTCGCCGGCAACGCCCTTCATCGACTCCCTGCAATTGCAGAGGCGGGCATTCCTATCATAGGTGTATGTGGCGACAGCGATACCGTGGTGCCGTTTCAGGAGAACTTCGCCCCAGTACGTGAACGGTATCAATCCTTGGGCGGAATTGTGGAACTCATACTCAAACCGGGATGCGACCATCACCCTCACAGCCTCGATGACCCTGAGCCTGTAGTCGACTTCATCGAGCGCCATGCTCCGGGATACAGGTCGATGCAGAGCATCAACCTGCGTGGAAACCTTGACAACTGCATGTATGCCTTTACCGCCAGAAAGAAGGCCTGCGTTGCCTTCCTTGGCGGTTCGATTACCGAAATGCGTGGTTGGTGCAATCAGATAAAGGAAGACCTTCATCAGCGTTTCCCTGACACCGAATTCCTGTTCATCGATGCGGGGATTGCGTCGCTTGGCTCCACTCCCCACGCGTTCCGATTCAATCAGGATGTGCTTCAGAAGGGTATCCCTGACCTCTTGTTCTTCGAGGCTGCAGTAAATGATGATACCAACGGATTCAGCCCCCAGGCCCAGATACGCGGTACCGAGGGTGTGATACGCCGGGCATTGCAGGCAAACCCCATGATGGACATCGTTATGATGCATTTTACCTACGAGCCTTTCGTCCCGATGATGGAGGATGGCGAAATACCTGATGTCGTACTCAACCACGAACGCGTGGCAAACCGCTATCACGTCACAAGCATCAACGAGGTTCAGGAAATACACAACAGGATGCGGGCAGGCAACCTCACTTGGGAACAGTTCGGAGGGTGTCATCCTGCATGGTACGGGCACAAGTTCTATACGGCATCCATCAATTCCGTTCTCGATGCCTTCACAAGGCAGAGCTACTCCCCGGCGCCCCATAAGATTCCGGCACCCTTGGATGAGGCGTCCTATTTCTCTGGCAGTCTTGTCTCCCCGTCACTTGCCTTCGCTGTCAAAGGCTTTCATCTATGCGACAGCTGGACTCCGTCCATAGATGCCGGCACTCGCGCGGGATTTGTGAATGTTCCCATGCTCGCGACATCAGAAGGGGGATCACTCCGCTTCAACTTCACCGGCAGGGCCGTGGGGATATTCTGTGTGGCAGGACCTGATGCGGCTGTCATCAGCTATCGCATCGACCGTGGTGAATGGAAGGACTTGGACACTCATACAGCCTGGAGCGAAGGCCTTTATCTTCCATGGGTCTATATGCTCGGTGAGGATTTGCCTGTTGGACTTCATAGTCTGGAAATCAAAGTGCCCACAGAAGGAGAATGCCGGGGATGCGTCATCAGAAATTTTGTAATCAATTGAAATTGTTATAACGCCATCCATATCCATCAAAAAGATCGAGTCCTTCTTCCCGGATATAAATCGGCGCGGTCTCTAAACCTTTGTGACTACCTAATGTTCAATATTTTTGGGTCAGGTTTGGGACAGAATTCTACAAAAAAGCCCCACACAATAGTGTAGGGCGGTTATCAGCGGAGAGGACGAGATTCGAACTCGTGGTACGGTTACCCGTACGGCAGTTTAGCAAACTGCTGGTTTCAGCCACTCACCCACCTCTCCAATGTAGAACAATCCCATTCCTTGCGGGAAGGGATTGCAAATATACAAAAAATTATTGTTTTGCAATAGACTCGCGCATATCAGTGTCGGCCTGGACGTTTTTCATCCGATAATAGTCCATTATGCCGAGATTGCCGCTGCGAAAGGCCTCTGCCATCGCCAGAGGTATCTGGGATTCCGCCTCGATGACACGGGCTCGCGCCTCCTGGGCCTTCGCCTTCATTTCCTGCTCCAGAGCGACAGCCATCGCACGGCGTTCCTCCGCACGGGCCTGTGCGATGTTCTTGTCGGCTTCGGCCTGGTCCATTTGGAGGACGGCGCCTATGTTCTTGCCCACGTCGATATCAGCTATGTCGATTGAAAGCAGTTCGAACGCGGTTCCGGCATCGAGACCCTTGTTGAGAACGACCTTGGAGATGCTGTCAGGATTTTCGAGCACCATCTTGTGGCTCTCGGAAGATCCTATCGAGGACACTATGCCCTCACCGATACGGGCCAGCACCGTCTCCTCCCCTGCGCCTCCGACCAACTGCTTGATGTTGGCGCGCACGGTAACCCTGGCCTTGCAGATAAGCTGAATGCCATCCTTGGCCACGGCAGTGACAGGAGGGGTGTTGATGACTTTCGGATTGACCGACATCTGTACAGCCTCAAGTACGTCACGTCCGGCAAGGTCGATGGCAGCGGCCATCTGGAAATCCAGAGGGATGTTGGCCTTGTTGGCGGAGATGAGAGCCATTATGACCTTGGGTACATTGCCTTTCGCCAGATAATGAGCCTCAAGTTCATTGGCCTTGAGTTTCAAGCCCGCCTTGGTGCCGGTAATCATCGCGTACACTATGGTACGCGGATTGACTCCCCGCCAACGCATAAGCACGAGTTGGATAAGAGATATGTACACTCCTGACAGCAGGGCCTGAAACCAGAGGGCCACGGGGAAAAACCACAGGAGAATGACAAGCGCGACGACAATCATCGCAATCCATATAATAAGTTCCATTTTCTATTGGTTGTTGGTTGTTACTTTTACGAAAATTCTGTTGTCCTCCACCCGCGTAACCTCTACGCGAGTACCTGCGGGTATCATACTGTTATCCTCGGATTTGACTTCGCAGGACAGATTGTCGAATCTCACCATCCCCATAGGGGCGAGACGGGTCTCGGTCAATCCCAAGTCACCAACGGACACAGACCCGGAGAATTCGTTCACCTTGGAGTCAATCCGGGTGCCGAGCGAAAACCGCTGCCAGGTCTTCGACCTCAGCGCTATGCAGAGGAGCACTACCAGCAGCAGTGCATTGATTATCACTACGACAAGGCCTGTTCTTGTGTCAAAATCCCTGAAAGCGAACCAGCAGGAGCCCGCCATGGAAGCAAGTCCCAATATGCCCGCGACTCCTATGCCGGGAGTAAAAAGGAGTTCCACTACCATAAGGATTATTCCTGCAAGTATGAGTGTGGCGATTATCAGCATATATCTGTTTTTAACAATATTTCATTCCACACGGGTCTGTCCCGCCTCCAGCACTTCGCACGAAGAAATCCCCGCCGCCTTAAGAGCCGCAACAAGTTCTTCAGCCCTGTTTCTTTCATCTATCGGACTCACGTCAAACACAACGACGGCACCGTCCATAAGCCGCACTATGTCGCTGGATGCGCACATCTGCCCTACAACTGTCTTCGCCATATCCGGCAGACTCTTCCCGTCAGGAGGGTTGATGCGTACCTTGTAAATGGTTTTGACCTTCGATTCGAGTTTTCTCGCCGTATTGACGCCCAGCGGTTTCCCGTCCTGGAAAGCGACTATGATACAGTTCCTGAACCCCTGCTTCTTGACCGAATTGAGATGCTTGAGAACTTCAGAATACGTCCTGAAGAGCCCGACCGAATAAACGTACCTCTGGCTGGAGACGCGTTCGAACACGGGGCTGAGCCCCTTGATGTCCTTCAGAACCGCCTTCCTTGAAAGGGAGAACAACTGTATCTGATAGACAAGGCCTTCGGGGAGCGTATTGTCATCGGCGAACTGCCCCTCTTCGAGAATCTTGAAGGAGTAGTCGAACTCCGGCACCGGGACCTCCACACGGATGTCAAGGGCAGGGCCTTCCTCGTGTTTCTTGAAAGTGAATCCCGAATCAGTACCGACGGCCTGCCTGTCAGATTCTCTGCGAATCTTCTCGGGGTCTATGACTATGCCGTTCGCAAGAAATTCCATTTCCGTCTTCTGGAGTTCCCGCACGGCCTCGTCCAACTTCGCCTTTCCCCGGGGGAGGCTCAATTCCATATTCAGGATTTCCTTCCTGAGCGACGAGGCATCCTCCCCGCTGACAGACGAAAGGCGCTCCCGCATCGAGTTCATCCTGTCATTGCAGGCACTGATGGAGTCGCGAAGGCTCCGGACGTAGGAAAGCTTGTCCAGATATTCGGCCACCTTTCCATTCTGCGGCAATGCCGACGAACGGGCGTGAGTGGCGATGGAGGCATTGCCTTCCGGAGACAGGGCCGCAAGCTCGCGAAGCCGTTCCACATCGTCTATTCTGCCGTGCACGGGATTGACGTCCTGTTCCAGAACATAGACGCACACGCTGTCGGAGGAGCATTCCCTGTTCGAAGCGAAAATCGAATACTTGCCGTCAGGGGTGTTGATGAAAAGGAAATCGTCGTAAGGAGAAGAATAGGGGAATCCCATATTCTGCGGCACGCCCCAGTCCTGTATGGATTCATCCCAATGGGACACGTACAAATCATAGCCCCCCATTCCGAACAGCCCCTCCGAAGCGAAGAAAAGCGATTTGCCGTCAGGGCTGAGCATAGGATATATCTCGTTGTAAGAAGACGTCACGGTCTCATTTATCAATGCGGGGGCAGACCATAGCGTATCCCTGAATTCCGATCGGTACAGATTCCTGCTCCCTACTGCGTCACAGGCCGAATAATAAACGCAATGCGCATCTTCAGGAAAATAAATGGCCCTCACGAGAGATTCGTCCGCAACCGAATCCAGCTGGTTCGGCACCGGCCTCCAGCATCTGTCCTCCAAAGGGTAATAGAGATGAAACTCGGCAACGGGGAACACATACTTGGAAATGACTTCCGGGTGCGTGCAGAAATTCATCATTTCCAGCCCGTTCCGACAAAGCATCAGCTCTTCCTCCAAAGCGGGCAGGGACAAGGAATCAGCGCCTTCCAGCGCAGCCTCGGCCTTCGCGACCGCAGCCGGGAAATCATATGACATACGCAATGCGGAAGCCGACTCATCCGCGTACGCCGCAAGGGCCGCGACCAGAAGCGCGGATATGGAGAAAATGGCCGATTTCATTTTTTTCATTCGCCGGGAAGAAAATGCATTATGCAAAAATAACAAATAAGTGGGATTATTATTTTTTTTGTAAGCAAAAAAATAGTAATTTCGTGGCCTATTTTGCCTGATTGCACCAAATTGAAAATTTAATATCAAACAATAACTATTATGCAGAGTAAAGGCTTTATCAGATTGGTGGCGATTCTTCTCGCCGTGGCATGTCTGTGGCAGCTTTCTTTCACCCTTGTGACAAAACTTGAAGAAAAGAAGGCCGACAGATACGCAGATGCCGCCGTCGAGGAATACAAAAACAGCGCCGCCTTCTCGAAAGTTGCTGAGGCTGACCGCGCTTATACGCTCGATGCCATCAGAAAAGAAAAGACGAAATGGTACACCGATTCGCTCCAGAACGAAAAAATCTATTTCGGTTTCACGTTCAAGGACGTAAAGGCCAAAGAGATAAATCTCGGTCTTGACCTCAAGGGCGGTATGAACGTGACTCTTCAGGTACAGCTTGAGGACCTCGTGAAGGCGCTCGCGGAAGAAAACGAGTCGGCCGAATTCAAACAAGCCATTTCGCTCGCAAAGGAGCGCAGCGTAAATTCGGCTTCCGACTTCATCACATTGTTCGGCGAAGCCTGGAAAGAGGTGGGCAACGGTCAGCGTCTCGCGCAGATTTTCGGGACCTACGATATGAGGGACCGCATCAAGCCCGAATCGACTGATGAAGAAGTCCTCACCGTCATCAGGGCTGAAGCGGAGAGCGCGGTGGCCAACTCGTTCAACGTATTGAGAAACCGTATCGACCGTTTCGGCGTGACGCAGCCGTCCATCCAGAAAATCGGAAACACCGGACGCATACTTGTCGAGCTTCCGGGAGTCAAGGAGCCGGAACGTGTCCGCAACCTCCTGCAGGGGACTGCCTCGCTCGAATTCTGGACCACCTATGACAATTCTGAAATTTTCCCTTATCTGGCCGAAGCCAACAAACTGCTCGCCGGGATTCTCGAAGATTCCCAGCCTGAAGAGGCGGCTCCGCAGGCAGAGGGAAGTTCATCCATAGTGGAGCAGGAACTTGCGGCAAGTCAGGACAACGCAGCCGCAGAAGCCGACAGGAAGGCTAATCCCCTTTTCTCCGTCCTCTATCCTTCACAGGCCAAAGGCAACGCCTGCATCGGTTACGCCAATGCAGTGGACATGGAGAAGGTCAATGCCTATCTTGCAATGCCTCAGGTCGCCGAACTTTTCCCCGCCGAATTCCGGGCGATGTGGTCGGTGAAGCCTTCCGAATACTTCGGCAACGGCAACCTCTACGAACTGGTAGCCATCAAATCCTCCTCCCGTGACGGAAAGGCTCCGCTTGACGGAGGCGTAGTCACGGACGCGCGCGTCGTATACGACAACGGGCATCAGGGAGGACAGCCTTCAGTATCGATGACGATGAACGCTGAAGGCGCCAACATATGGGCGCGTCTCACTAAAGACAACATAGGCCGTCAGGTAGCCATCGTGCTTGACGGAGCCGTATATTCCTATCCTACGGTACAGGGAGAAATCTCCGGAGGGAACTCTTCCATCACCGGGAACTTCACCCCCGAAGAGGCCACTGACCTTGTCAACGTGCTCAAATCCGGAAAGCTCCCGGCTCCGGCCACTATCGTTCAGGAACAGGTCGTAGGACCTTCCCTCGGCGCCGAATCCATACACAGCGGTCTGATTTCATTCATCATAGCGTTTGCTGTAGTGCTCCTCTATATGCTCTTCTTCTATCAGGGAGCAGGTGCCGCAGCCGACATAGCGCTTCTGACCAACGTTCTTCTCCTTTTCGGCACACTAGCCGCATTCGGAGCTGTCCTCACACTTCCGGGTATCGCAGGTCTCGTGCTGACACTGGGTATGGCGGTGGATGCCAACGTAATCATCTATGAACGTATCAAGGAAGAGCTGAAATCTGGCAAGGGCATAAGCAAAGCCATCCACGACGGTTACGCCAACGCCTACTCCGCCATCATAGACGGACAGGTTACGACCCTTCTCACAGGTTTCGTGCTGTTCCTTTTCGGTTCCGGTCCCGTCAAGGGATTTGCCACCACCCTCATCATCGGTATCATCACCTCCGTCCTCACGTCCATCTTCATCACCAGGCTCATCTTCGATGACAGAGTGAACAGAGGCAAGAGCATCACTTTCGAAAACAATATTACCAGGAACTTCCTCAAGGGAACGAATATCGACTTCCTCAGAGGGCGCAAATGGTCATACCTGATTTCCGGATGCCTCATCGTCATATCCATACTCTCCGTATGCATCAAGGGATTCACCTATGGTGTGGATTTCACCGGAGGCCGCACCTACGTGGTGAGATTCGACAGTCCCGTATCGGCTGAAGATGTGCGCGAAGCGACTCTCAATGTGTTCAACGCCGCAGCCGCAGCCGATGAGAACGTCAAGAGCGCTTCAGTGGAAGTGAAGCAGTTCGGTGGAGAGAGCCAGATGAAAATCACCACTTCCTACAAATACGAGATTGAAGATTCGTCCGTGGACACCGAAATAGAAGGAATGCTTTACGAGGCATTGAAAGGATTCTTCGCGGAAGACCTTTCCCTTTCGGATTTCACTTCGACAATAGGGAATCCCAACGGTATCATCAGTTCCGACAAGGTCGGCGCGACGATAGCCAACGACATCAAGAGGTCCGCCGTCATTTCGGTGCTCCTCGCGCTTCTGGTAATCTTCGGTTACATCGCAATCAGGTTCAAGAACTGGACCTGGGGACTCGGAGGCGTCGTGTCGCTTGCACACACGTCCATCATCGTCATCGGATTCTTCTCGCTGTTCAGCGGAATACTTCCGTTCAACCTTGACGTGGACCAGACGTTCATAGCGGCCATACTGACCATTATCGGTTACGCCATCAACGACAATGTGGTCATCTTTGACCGTATCCGCGAGAATCTCGGTCTCCATCCCAACGCCGACTTCAAGCAGACGGTCAACTCATCCCTCAACGCGACTCTCACGCGTACGGTCAACACGTCCGTATCCACTCTCCTTCCTATGGTTGCAATAGCCATTTTCGGAGGGGAGAGCATCAGGGGATTGTCCGTTGCCCTCATCCTCGGTATCTGCTTCGGCACCTATGCGTCCATAATGATAGGTACGCCTGTGATGTTTGACGTGACGACCAGAGCGAATGCCAGGAAAGCCACGAAGAAATAATACGGCAGATTGTTGAAAAAGCACCCGGCTCCGGATTGGAAGTCGGGCGCTTTTTTTTTACATTTGCAATATGTCATTCGTCCATCTTCACGTCCATACCCAATACTCCATCCTCGACGGGATGTCAGACATCGCAGGTCTCTTCCAAAGGGCCGAGGAGCTCGGAATGCCGGGCATAGCCATCACCGACCACGGCAATATGTTCGGCGTCAAGGACTTTTGCGATATAGCCGCAAAACATCCTTCCGTCAAGCCAATCGTGGGCTGTGAGGTGTACGTGACCAGGCATTACGACCACAGGCTTCGCGACAAGGAACACAACAAGTACGACCGCCGCATCCTTCTCGCCAAGAATTCCGTCGGTTATCAGAACTTGATGAAGATAGTCTCGGAGGCTCACGTCAACGGGAAGTACATCAGACCGAGGGTGTCCCACGAAATCATCGAGAAATATCACGAGGGACTCATCTGCTGCTCGGCCTGCATCGCCGGAGAGATTCCGCAGGACATAATTGCCGGGGACGAAAAGGCCCTTGAGGAGGCGATAGGCTGGCACAAGAGAGTGTTCGGCGGTGATTATTATCTTGAGGTGATGCTTCACCGCTCGGAACTCACGGACATCCCGGCGGAAGAGCAGTCCAAGATGGCCGACCTGTACCGCAGGCAGCAGTTCTGCTGCGAGGAGATTTTCAAACTCGCGGACAAGCACGGCATCAAAGTGGTGGCGACCAACGACGTGCATTTCATCAACAAGGAAGACGGCCCGGCGCACGACCTGCTGATATGCCTCAACACAGGGAAGCTCCTCACCGACGAGAAAAGGCTCCGGTACACCCAGCAGGAATATCTCAAGAGTGAGGAGGAGATGGCGTCCCTTTTCCCCGGCCATCCTGAAGTCATATCCAACACCATTGAGGTACTGGATAAAGTCGAAAATTATGAAATCAACCGCGGGCACGTCCTCCCCAAGTTCCAGATAGACGGAGAATTCCTTAAAAACATAGACGTTTATCTGGAAAAATATGCCGACATAATCGAGAACGGGAAATACGAAATAACAACGGACAAGGACGGAAATGAGATTTCCAGAGAATACAGAGGGGACGAATTCTGCCACTCGGTGGCATACCTGTGCCATCTGGCATACGAAGGTGCCGCAAGGCGCTATGGGGAGACGCTTACCGACAGACAGAAGGAAAGTCTGCATTTCGAACTGATGACCATATCGTATATGGGATTCCCTGATTATTTCCTCATAGTACAGGACTTCATCAACTGGGCGAAGACGCACGGAGTGTCAGTCGGTCCGGGCAGAGGTTCGGCTGCGGGCTCGGTAGTGTCGTACTGCCTGGGAATAACCAATCTGGACCCTATCAGATATGATCTCCTTTTCGAGCGTTTCCTCAATCCCGAAAGAATCTCCATGCCCGATATAGACGTGGATTTCGATGATGAAGGGCGGTACAGGGTCATAAAGTATGTGCAGGACCGCTATGGGGAAGACCATATCTCCCACGTCATCACGTTCGGCACAATGGCTGCAAGACTGGCCGTAAAGGACTGCGCCCGTGTCTGCGACCTCGATCTGGCGGAATCGAACAGACTGACCAAACTCATTCCGGACAAAGCCTTCATCGTAAAAGAAGACGGGAAAGAAGAGGAAAAGAAGCCCACACTCGCCAACAGCGTCAAGTATGTTCCCGAAGTCAAGGCCGAATACGAAAACGGGAGCGAACTTGTGAAAAAGGTCCTGCGTTTCGCCCTCAAGCTGGAAGGATGCATCAGGCAGGTCGGAGTACACGCCTGCGCGATGATTATCGGGCGGGGTGACCTTACCGACTACATACCCATCACCGTAGCCGCGGACAAGGAAAGCGGACTGGACGTGTGGGTGTCGCAATACGAAGGCACCAAGATTGAAGACGTGGGAATGCTCAAGATGGATTTCCTCGGTCTCAAGACGTTGTCCATCATAAAGCGCGGCCTCAATCTGGTGAAGAAGCGCACGGGAGAGGTCATAGACATCGAGCAGATTGCGATTGACGATGCGCTCACCTACGAACTTTTCAGCAGAGGCAACACCAAGAGCGTGTTCCAGTTCGAATCCGGCGGGATGAAGGAGTGGCTTATGAAACTGCGTCCCGAACGGTTCGAGGACCTGATAGCGATGGTCGCTCTGTACCGCCCGGGTCCTATGGAATACATCCCCAAGTTCGTTGAAGGC
>JAKSKB010000042.1 GCA_024401975.1 Bacteroidales bacterium
GTGCAAGCGGCATGCCCCACCGGGGCGGCTGCGTCAGCAGCGGGGGTAAGACAAAGAGGGGTTGACTGATCAGTCAACCCCCTTTTGTTGAGATAGAAGGATTCGAACCCTCACTGACAGAGCCAGAATCTGTAGTGCTACCATTACACCATATCTCAATATTCCCGTCAATGGGACTGCAAATGTACAATACTTTTGCAAATCTGCAAAAAAAATCGCACCCGAAATGAACCCCTATCTTTTGAAAACCAGAACGACGGCCCGCACTTCGCATCCTTCCCCCCTGCCGACAAACCCGAGCTTCTCGGTAGTAGTGGCCTTGACGCTGACCCGTCCGGATTCTATGCCCATCAGATTCGCGAGCGTTTCTCTCATTTGCGGAATGTAGGGGGATAATCTGGGTTCCTGAAGAGAAACGGTGAGGTCTGCATTGGCAACCTCCCATCCGTCCTCCCGCACCATCTTCATCACGCGTTCCAAAAGGATTGCGCTGTCAATGCCGGCGAATTCGTAGGAACTGTCCGGGAAATGCTTTCCTATGTCGCCTTTTGCAAGTGCGCCGAGGAGCGCGTCGCAGAGCGCGTGTATGGCCACGTCACCGTCCGAGTGCGCTACAAATCCTCTCGGGGAATCAACAGGCACACCCCCGAGCCGCATCGGAAGTCCGTCTGCGAGGGCGTGCACGTCATATCCTTGTCCTACGCGGAAATCCATTATTCCCACTCTATGGTTGCAGGCGGTTTAGGCGAGATGTCGAAGACTACTCTGTTGACTCCGTCCACTTGCGCGATAATTTCCTTGGCCACCTTCTGAAGAAATTCGAACGGGAGGTCAATGACTTCGGCGGTCACGGCATCGACGGAATTGACAGCTCTCAGCGCTATCACGTTCTCGTAAGTCCTGCGCCCGTCGGTGACACCTGTGCTGCGTATAGGAAGGAGTATGGCTCCGGCCTGCCAGATTTTGTCATAGAGACCAGCCTCGTAGAGATTGTCGATGAAGATGGCGTCGGCTTCCTGAAGGATGTGGATTCTTTCCGGAGTGAGTTCCTCAAGGCAACGTACACCCAGACCGGGACCCGGAAAAGGATGGCGCTCAAGGAATTTTCTGTCGAGTCCGAGTTCTTTCCCTACCTCGCGCACCTCATACTTGTAGAGATATTTGAGAGGCTCCACGAGTCCGAAATGAAGATCCTCCGGCAGGCCTCCCACGTTGTGGTGACTCTTTATCGTGCCTTTGTCGGATTTGGATTCCGCGATATCCGGCCAGATAGTCCCCTGCGCGAGCCATTTCGCATCTTTGACGGCACGCGCCTCGTCCGCGAAAACGTCCACGAAAGTTTTTCCTATGGCCTTGCGTTTGAGTTCCGGATCGGTAATCCCCTTGCAGGCGGCAAAGAACCTGTCAGCGGCGCGCACTCCCTTGACGTTGAGGCCGAGAGATTCGTAATTCTTGAGCACGGTCTCGAATTCGTTCTTGCGGAGAAGACCGTGGTCAACGAAAATGCATTGCAGATTGTGCCCTATGGCCTTGTCTATGAGAAGAGCGGTCACGGTAGAATCTACACCGCCCGAAAGCCCCAGTATGACTATGTCGTTGCCCACCTGGGCCTTGATTTCCTTTACGGCATCTTCCACAAATTGTTTGGGAGCCAGTTTTTCACCGTTGTACATATATGTCAGAATTTGATTATTTCGTATAGTTGGGGGCTTCTTTCGTTATGGTAATGTCGTGCGGGTGACTTTCGACCATCCCGCTTGCGGTGACCCTGATGAATTCCGCCTTGCGGAGAGCTGCGATGTCGGGAGCCCCGCAGTATCCCATGCCCGCGCGTATGCCTCCGAGCAGCTGGAACACGGTTTCGCTTAAAGAGCCTTTGCAAGGCACACGGCCGACTATGCCCTCCGGGACAAGTTTTCCGGCTGTAGTCCCTTCCTGGAAATACCGGTCCGAAGAGCCGGACTTCATCGCATCTATGGATCCCATTCCCCTGTATGTCTTGTACTTCTTCCCGTCACAGACTATGGTCTCTCCCGGTGTCTCCTCCGTCCCGGCGAACATCGAACCGCACATCACGCAGTCTCCTCCCACCGCAAGGGCTTTCACTATATCTCCGGAATATCGCAGACCTCCGTCCGCGATGACGGCCACACCTGAACTGGCCGCCTCTTCCGCTACGTCATATATCGCCGTGAGTTGAGGAACTCCGACTCCGGCTATGATTCTGGTGGTGCAGATTGATCCGGGGCCGATTCCTACTTTCAGCGCATCGGCTCCCGCCTCTATGAGGCAACGAGCCGCTTCCGCCGTGGCTATGTTGCCCACCACCACTTCCAGTCCGGGATATGCGGATTTGATTCTGCCGAGAAGTTCCACCACTCTGCTGCTGTGCCCATGCGCTGAATCGAGCACGACCGCGTCAACTCCTTCTGCGGCAAGTGCCTTCACTCTTTCCATCGCGTTGCCGGTAATGCCTACTCCCGCCGCGACGCGCAGCCTCCCCGATTTATCCCTGCAGGCATCGGGACTGTCGCATACGGCAGCCTTTACCTTGCGTACCTCACCGGCCTGGGCTTCGACGGACATATTCTTGTGGATTACGCCTATGCCTCCTTGGGAAGCCAGGGCAATGGCCGTCGCCGACTCGGTGACAGTGTCCATCGCAGCCGAGACGACGGGAATGTTGAGTGTTATGTTTCTTGTGAATTTCGTCTTGAGGCTGACATCCTTTGGAAGAATTTCGGAATAGGCCGGAACAAGCAGGACATCGTCGAACGTCAGTCCCTCGCACTTTACTCTCTGGTCAATGAAAGACATAATGGATATGAGTGATGGTATATTCTGCAAATTTAGAAATAAATTTGCTATTTTTGTACTCAATGCGGAAGCAGATTTGCAATTACGTTTATGGGAATTTTCAATTTTTTCGGTGAACAGGAACACAAAGTGTTTGATTATAAGCCCATCTATTACGACAAAAAGGCTGACGAACGCAAGCAGAAATTCGGAAAGGTGGATGGCACTTTCGACAAGGAAATCGAGGAAGGCGGCTATACACCCGGTTCTTACATAAGGGGCTCTTTCAGGGACGGCAATTACCGCCGCACCCGCAGCAGCTCCAACAGGGCCCAGAATATAATAGGCCTCATAGGGCTTCTTCTGGTCGCGATAGTTCTCATATACATCGCAAGATTCTATACCATACTGTAAGAATGCCGCGACTCAGGATACTTCCAGGCAATATCGCCAATATGATTGCCGCGGGCGAGGTCGTCCAGCGGCCTGCGTCCGTGGTGAAGGAGCTGCTTGAGAACGCCGTAGATGCCGGTGCCGGTTCCATAACCGTAGTACTCTCGGATGCCGGGCGCACGCTGGTGCAGGTAATAGACAACGGATGCGGAATGTCCCCCGAAGATGCGCTTGTGTGCTTCGAGCGGCACGCCACCTCCAAGATAGCCACGGAAGAAGACCTTGCTAATATAATGACCTACGGATTCAGGGGCGAGGCTCTTTCATCCATATCTTCCGTCGCTGAGGTGACGCTCAAGACCAGGCGGCAGGGAGACGAACTGGCCACGCAGGTGCAGCTGACCGATTTCAAACACGCCGTCACTTCCCGGTGCTCAGCCCCGGTCGGTTCGTCGTTCGCCGTCAGGAATCTTTTCTTCAACGTGCCGGCGAGGAGGAAATTCCTCAAATCGGACAACATAGAACTGAAGCACTGCATCGAGGAATTCTCGCGGGTGGCCCTGACCCGTCCGGACATCGGATTCACCCTTACTCACAACGGGAAGAACATTTATGTCTTGAAACCGGCCAAATCGTTGAAATTCAGGGTGCAGGACATTATGGGACCTTCTCTGGCCGGCGAGATGGTGGATATCTCCACTGAGACTTCGGTGGTAAAAATTTCCGGATTCGTGGGACGGCCCGATACGGCCCGCAAGACTCTCGGCAACCAGTTCCTGTTCGTGAACGGACGATTTTTCCGCAGCCCATATCTCCACAAGGCCGTGATGAAGGCCTATGAAGAATTCATACCGGAAGGAGTCACCCCTTCATACTTCATCTATCTCGAGACGGATCCCTCCGTCATAGACGTCAACATCCATCCGACGAAGACCGAAATCAAGTTCGAGGACGACTCCGTGATTTTCCAGATATTGTACGCTTCCGTCAAGGAATCCCTGGGGCGCAATTCATTCGGCGCGTCCATCGATTTCGAAGGTGCGGGAGCCGTCGACGTTCCGGTTATAGGAAAGAATTTCGACCGCTACAGGGAAATGACCGTTCCGTCTGCGGCAGTTGATCCCGACTATAATCCTTTCGATGACGGGCCGACTGATTTCGAAAGTCCTTCCGGCAAAGGAGGAGCGTTTCCGGCAGGGGGGATCTTCCGCGGGGAGGGGCATCCTCAGGGCTACGGCAGACTGTTCGAGGAAAAGCAGACAGCCGGGCAGTGCATCACTGTGAACGGCAAGTATGTCGTGACCCGGGTGAAGGACGGACTGATGGTGGTGAACGTACGCCGGGCCAGGGAAAGGATACTTTACGAACAGTTCCTCGCTGCTTTGGACAAAGGTGAAAACGTGACTCAGATATCTCTGTTTCCCGTGCAGGTCCGCGTGGGTGCGGCCAACAGGCTTGTCTTCGAAGACAATGCGGCTGCGCTTGCGGAAGTGGGTTTCGATATAGCTTCGTTCGGCAACGATGCCGTGGTCGTCAACGGGCTCCCGTCCGGATTCAACAATGATTCCGCGGATATGGAGACGTTGGTATCAGATTTGCTGCTGATACTCTCGGAGCAGAAAGGTTCCCTGCGGGAAATGCTCAACAGCGCAAAGGCCGCCCGCCTTGCACTTCTCGGAGCATCGGGGCAGAAGCCCCTTTCGTCACCTTTCGAGGCGCAGAGACTTCTTGACGCTCTCTTCAACTGCTCCAATACGGAACTGACCCCGGGAGGGAAGAGGATAGCGGTAATCATCGATGTCGCCGACATTGACAGAAAATTCGAACAGATACAATGAGAAACATACCTGAAGCAACCAAGAACTTGTTGATAATCAACATTCTTTTTTTTATTGCCACAAAATTGAACAGCGATTTCATGTTTGAGACCTTTTCGCTGTTCTATCCGACCTCGCAGCATTTCCACATCTGGCAGCCTGTGACGTATATGTTCATGCACGGAGGATTTTTCCACATATTCCTCAATATGTTCTCTCTCGTGATGTTCGGAAGTATGCTGGAGAGGATGCTGGGGACGAGGAAGTTCCTTGTGTTCTATTTTGTCTGCGGGCTTGGCGCGATGGCCATACATCTTGGTGTCGAGGCCCTTCAGGCGTCGGCGTATATGGACAGGATAGCGGACGGTTCGCAGCAAGCGATGGCCGCATATCAGGTACTCAAGAATACTCCCACCGTCGGGGCTTCGGGTGCCGTTTACGGACTTCTGATAGGATATGCGATTCTTTTTCCCGATGCCAGACTCACACTCATATTCCCTCCGGTAACGATGAAGTCAAGGACCTGGGTCCTCATTTTCGTGGCCTTGGAGCTGCTGCAGGGGCTTACAGGTACCGGCAGTGACATAGCGCATTTCGCGCATCTCGGCGGAATGCTCTTCGGCTGGATTCTCATCACATACTGGCGGAAAAGGGGCAAGCTGTTTTCATCCAACGGATTCTATTATTGATATGAATACATCGGAAATCATTGCGGAAGCGGTCAGGACCCTCAAGGAAGGGGGGCTGATACTCTATCCTACCGACACGGTGTGGGGGATAGGCTGCGATGCTACCAACCCCGTCGCGGTGGCAAAAGTGTTCGCGCTGAAAAAGCGCAGCGACAGCAAGTCGCTCGTGCTTCTCGCCTGCGATATGGATATGGTGGCCAGATACGTGCGTCGCATTCCGGACATTGCCATAGACCTCGTGGAAGTCAACGACAAACCTATGACTCTCATTTATCCGGATGCCCAATATCTGGCGCCCGAAGTGGTGGCTGAAGACGGTTCCGTGGGTATCCGCATACCGATGAGCGCCTTCTGCGTGGAAATGGTGCGCCGTTTCCGCAGGCCTGTGGTCTCCACTTCCGCCAACATATCCGGTTGTCCGACGCCTTCCCGATTCGATGAGATTGACAGCGCAATAGTGAAAGGGGTGGATTATGTGGTGCCGGAATCCATCGGCACTTGTGCCACCGGCGTCGCTTCGCAGATTATCAAGGTAGAACTTGACGGGCAGGTGAAGATTATCAGGGCATAGGGATGGAAATCTTTTACTCCAATAAAATAGTTTCCGGGATATGCATTCTCGACGGAGAGGAGTCAGCCCATTGCGTCCGGGTACTCAGACACCGCTGCGGGGATGAGATATATGTAATTGACGGTGAAGGCACTCTCTACACCTGTACGCTCGTATCTGATTCACCGAAGTGCGCTGAAGCGCGGGTGAAGAAAGTCGAGCCGGACTGGGGCTCGCATCCCTACTTCCTTCAGATGGCCGTCTGTCCGACAAAGAACAACGAGCGTTTCGAGTGGTTTGCCGAAAAGGCGACGGAACTCGGCGTGGACCGCATTTCTCCCGTCATAGGGGAACATTCGGAAAGGAAGGTCTATAAGACCGAGAGGCTTCGCCGGATACTTCTTTCCGCATCCAAACAATCTCTCAAAGGAGCGATACCGGACGTGGATGAACCGGTGAGTGTAAGCGAATTCATAGGAAACGCGGCAGGAGATGCCGATGCGTTGAAATGTATAGCCTGCTGTTTCGAAGGGGAAGTTCCGCGCATTTCCATCAACGAATTTCTTGAGGGGGCGCGTGGCCGTCGGATAATGGTGCTGATAGGCCCGGAAGGTGATTTTTCGCGCGAAGAGACCCGGCTGGCCGTGGAAAGCGGATTCGTTCCTGTGCATCTGGGACCGTCCCGCCTGCGCACAGAGACAGCCGCTCTCACCGCCGTCAGTGCAGTATATATGAAATTCTTATGTATATAGGTCTTCTTTCCGACACTCACGGATTCTTTGACGGCGAACTCGCCTCTTTTCTCGCTCCGGTTGAAGAAATATGGCACGCCGGTGATTTCGGTGATTCTGCAACGGCGGAAAAACTGGCGTCTCTTCATCCTCTTGTGGGCGTGTACGGCAACTGTGACGGTCAGGACATCAGGCTGACTTATCCTGCTTTCCAATTCTTCGAAAGAGGAGGGATGAGCATATTGATGCCGCATATCGGCGGTGATCCGGGGCGTTATGACCTCCGCGCTCAGGCTCTCATAGAGCAGTACCGTCCGCAGTTGTTCGTGTGCGGGCATTCGCACATATTGCGGGTGGAGAATGACAGGCACTACGATATGATGACTCTCAATCCCGGCGCCTGCGGGTATCAGGGATGGCAGCAATTCCGCACAGCGCTGCGTTTCCATATCGACGGCGGGACAATCAGTGATATGGAACTGCTCAAAATACCCAAAAAATAACTACATTTGAAATGTTATGGCACAGGGAACGAAGACTAAGTCCGTATGGTTCTGCAGCAATTGCGGTAATGAGGCTCCCAAATGGATGGGCCGCTGTCCCGCCTGCGGGGAATGGAATACGATGGTGGAGCACAAGGTTGAGAGCGGTGTGCAGAAGAGCCGTGCAGCGGGGAGATCCGCTGCTGCGGGTGATGACCGGAGACCGATGCGGTTGGAGGAAATATCCACTTCTTCCGCAGACCGCATTTCTCTCGGTTCCGCCGAGGTGGATCGCATATTGGGTGGAGGACTCGTCCCCGGTTCCCTCGTGCTCGTCGCCGGAGAACCGGGTATAGGAAAGTCAACCTTGTCCTTGCAGATCCCTCTGGGATGTCCAAGTGTCAGGACCTTGTATGTCACGGGAGAGGAAAGTGCCGGGCAGGTGAAGATGCGTGCCGAAAGGCTTGGGGGGGATTCGTCCAACTGTCTCATATACAGCGAGACACAGATAGAGAAGATAATATCCGAAACTGTCACGGTTGCACCGGACCTGGTTGTCGTAGATTCCGTTCAGACAATGTTCGCCGAATCGGCGGATTCCCTGCCGGGGTCTGTCACGCAGATAAAGGAAGTGGCGGCCGCCTTGCTGCGTTTTGCTAAGGAGAGCGGTATTGCCGTCGTGCTGATAGGGCACATTACCAAGGACGGCTATATCGCGGGCCCCAAAATCCTGGAACACATCGTTGACGTGGTTCTTCAGTTCGAGGGGGAGAACAGGGGTTCGTACAGGATACTGCGCAGCATCAAGAACCGATTCGGCTCCACTTCGGAACTCGCCGTATTCGAGATGACAGGTTCCGGCCTGCGTGAGGTGTCCAATCCTTCCGAACTTCTGATACCGATGCATGAGCAGGGATTGAGCGGTACGGCCATATCGGTTATGCTTGACGGTATCAGACCCCTTCTTTTCGAGGTTCAGGCTCTCGTCAGTTCTGCCGTTTACGGTACGGCGCAGCGCAGCGCGACAGGTTTCGACGTCAGGCGTCTCAATATGCTTCTCGCCGTGCTGGAAAAGCGGGCAGGATTCCACCTGAGCGCCAAGGACGTATTTCTCAATATGGCCGGAGGCCTGAAAGTCAGTGATCCGGCCTGTGACCTGGCCGTCATTTGCGCGGTGCTTTCGTCGAATTTCGATTTCGCCATCCCAGCGGACTGCTGTTTCGCGGGAGAAGTCGGTCTCAGCGGGGAAATACGCCCCGTGGGCCAGACAGACAGGCGCATAACGGAGGCGGCGCGCCTTGGCTTCAGGAAGATATTCATTTCATCATTCAGCAAGACGGAGGGGAGTGCGGGAGACATCCGGGTCGTCCGCGTGGCTGACGTCCCATCACTGGTGAAGTTACTTTTCAAATAAAAACAATCATTCTGCAATATGTCAAAGACCGTTCTTGTTTCAGGCGGAGCCGGATATATCGGCTCACACGTCACGGTGGAACTTTCTCAGGCCGGGTATGAAGTTGTAGTGGCGGACAATCTGTCCAACTGCGACCTCACCTGCCTGGAAGGCGTCCGGAAAATTCTCGGTCATCCCGTGACTTTCAAGGAGATGGATTTCTGCACCGTGAAGGCGGTCGAAGATCTTTTCGACAGTTTCCGTTTCGATGCGGTGATACATTTTGCCGCGTTCAAGGCCGTGGGTGAGTCGGTATCGGAACCTCTCAAATACTACCGGAACAATCTCGAATCCTTCATCAATGTGGTGGAGGCTTCCCGCAAAAGGGGTTGCGCCGTGCTTTTCTCCTCTTCGGCAACGGTGTACGGTGAGGTGGACAATCCTCCTGTCACGGAAAAGAATGACAGACAGAGCGCGACTTCCCCTTATGGCAACACGAAGCAGATGTGCGAGGACATACTGCGGGACAGTGCGGCGGCGTATGAAGGGCTTTCCGGAATAGCGTTGAGGTATTTCAATCCCATAGGAGCTCATCCCAGCGCTCTGATAGGGGAACTTCCGCGCGGGGTCCCCAACAACCTTCTGCCTTACGTCACCCAGACCGCGGCGGGGATACGTGACTGCCTTTCCATATTCGGCGATGACTACCCCACGCCTGACGGCACTTGTCTGCGTGACTACATCGATGTGGTGGACTTGGCGAAGGCCCACGTCTGCGCGGTAGGCAGGATGCTCGGGGGAAAGATGGAGTCCGCGTATGAGATATTCAACATAGGTACCGGCCGGCCCGTATCCGTGCTGGAACTGGTGAAGACTTTCGAAGAGGCGACTGGGGTCAAGGTCAATTGCAGGATTGCACCCCGCCGTCCCGGAGACGTGACGGCCATCTGGGCTGATCCCTCCCTCGCTGTGGAGAAACTCGGTTGGAAGGCGGAACGCCCTCTCGTCGAGACTCTCCGTTCCGCCTGGCAATGGCAGCAGTATGTCTCCAGAAAATGATGCGGAGGGTAGGGAGCCGTATTATCTGGTGATTACGGCGGCATAGCCTCCGTTGCGGGCCATATGGATTGTGATGGTGTCGGAGCTGTCAACCTTGTCCTGATAGGATTGGCGATAATCCATAGCGATTTCATCCGCTACGGGGCCGTCAGTGAACGAAATCATTTTTCCTGTCACTCCGTCGCCGAGGAAATTCAGATTCAGCGTGACGTCTCTGGCGGTGGAGTTGTTTATGCCGGCTATGTACCAGACGTCTCCGCTCCTCTTGGCTACGACATAGTATTCACCGAGTGCGCCTGCAAGAACTCTGGTATCGTCCCACTCGACGGGAACCCTGCACATGAAATCGCGGCAGTCGGGATAAACGTCATACCGGCAGGGATTGTCGGCAAGCATCTGTATGCCGGACTCGAAGGCCACTATCTGAGCCAGTTGGGATGCTTTTGTCCCTACGGCCGGCGTCTCGGGGCGACCTCCTCCGTAATGCTCGCTATGACGGCATTCCATCATACCCGGAGTGAAATCCATCGGTCCTACGGCGTTGCGTATGAAAGGCTGGAACACGGTATTGTCCGGAGTGCATCTCGCGCAGAATTCGAGTCCTCGCACCCCTTCGTACGAAAGCACGTTGGGATAGCGGTATTCCAGACCGCCCGGGTGGAATGCACCGTGGAAGAGGACAACGATATGGTGTCTGGCGGCTTCCTCGGCCACTCTTTCGTAGTAGTTGACCATCCACTGGTCCAGACGGTTCATGAAATCGATTTTCACGCCCTTGATGCCCCAGCTCTCGAAGGTTCCGAAAAGTTTGTCAATATTTTTCTCGACGGTGAGCCAGGGTAGCCACAGCATTACGCCTATGCCTTTCGAGGAGGCATATTCCACGAGTTCCGGGAGTTGGAGTTCGGGATTGGTTTCATAAGGGTTTTCCGTGTCGAGAGCCCAGCCTTCGTCCAGAAGTATGTAACTGACTCCGTTTCTGGCGGCGAAGTCGGTGTAGTACTTGTAGGTCTCAAGATTGATTCCTCCCTTGAAATCGATGCCGGGACCGAACGGTATGCCGTTGAGCCAGTCCCAGGTGGTCTGTCCCCGCTTTATCCAGGAAATGTCTGTCCTCGACTTGGGGGCCAGTCTCATAGGCATACGGTTCTCGGCGAGTTTGCGGTCGTCTCCGGTTATGAGCATATATCTCCACGGGAATGCCCTCGTGCCCGAGACCTCCGCTATTCCCTTGCTGTATTCGACGATTTTCAGAGTGCGGTCATCGTCGGGAGCGAACTTTACGGGGTTCAGGGAGTGGAAGGCCTTGACGGATTTGTCCCCGTAGGGTTTGACGAAAAGTGCGGGATAGTCCTCAAGGTCAAACTCGCTCACCAGCACTTTACAATCGGGATAAGTGGCTATGAAAGGGATTTCCCAGATTTGTCCGGCGTCAAGCTGCGACGTCTTTTCGATGGTGTAGATCTCCTCGCAGTCCGTTTCGATTCCGTCGGCAATTTGTCCCACGATGTTCTCGCAACCGGGCATATTGAATTCGGCCACTTCTTCAAGGACTTCGACTTTTCCCGGAAGTTCTGTCTCGATGCGGTAGGCCACGCCATCGTCGTACACTCTCCAAAGAATCCTGTAATCACCTTTCATAGTCAGGGTGAGGAGATTGTAACTGTTATCCACTTCGGCGAACTTCAATTTGAAATCAGGCCGTACGGTTTCTCTGACCGTCGTAATCCTGCTGCTCCTGACGGACGCGCTTTCACCGAGAGTGCGGTCGGCGAGCCGCAGGGCTACCTTGTTGCCGGACATAAGCGTATCCCCATTGCTGACGATGTCGTATCTTACGTCTCCGGCAACGGTTACGATGACTTCCGTCCGGCCGTCGGGGGACTTGACACCGATGGTTTTGGTCTTGGAGGCCGCATAGGTTGACGTCTCCGTCAGAAATGTGAGCAACAGCGCTGCTGCGCAGGTGGTAGTGGTAATGGTAATGAGGTGTTTCATAAGGAAATGGATGTTTTGGTTCCGACGTTATTACGGGACGGGGTCATATCCGCCTCCTCCCCAGGGATGGCAGCGCAGTATTCTTCTGGCGCTCAGCCAGAGCCCTTTCAGCGGGCCGTACTTGCGGAAGGCTTCCAGCGCATACTGCGAGCAGGTGGGGGTAAATCTGCATACCGGCGGTTTGAACGGCGAGATGCAGAGCTGATAGAATTTTATCAGAAAGACAAACGGGAATGCAAATATTTTCCGGATTATACCCATCATTTGATTTGTTTCAGTATGTCTTCCACGGTTTCGCGGACCGTTGTAAAATCGAGAATTTCGGAGGTGTTGTACTGTATCAGAAGGTCCACCCCACCCTCTATGCCTATCAGCCCTTTTCTGGTGCGGTAGCTTTCGCGTATCCTGCGCTTGAGCAGATTCCTTCTGACAGCCCGTTTGAAAAGTTTCTTCGGGACGGAAATCATCAGCCTCCTGGGCTTTTCTTCCCCTGTTGGGAGGTAGCAGTACTTCAAACCCCGGCAGTTTCCCCATTTTCCTTTGGAGAGAAGTCCGGATATACTGTTTTTGCCTGTAATTCTTTCACTCTTGGTGAACGTGGCGGGAGTATCGGTCATTGAAGGCCCTGTTTCTCGTTTTCCAGATACATTTCTATCGCCTTTGCGGCGGAAGGGGCTCCGGCTGTCGGAGCCTTTATTTCTATCGTGAGCCCGGCATTGTCCATCGCTTCCACGATTCCTTTCCCGAAAGTTATGAACTTGATGGAGCCCTGATTGAATTCCGGGAAGTTTTCGTACAGCGATTTCAGGTCGGAGGGGTTGTAGAGGACGATGAGGTCATAGCCGCTGAGGTCTATTCCGCTCAAATCCGTAGAGACGTTCCTTACGAACACTCCTTTCTTGAAATCCAGTCCCTTGCTTTCGAACAGGGAGGTCAGGGTATCCGATTTTGAAGACGCCGACGTCGTGATGAGGAATTTTTCTCCGGCGTGTTTGGTCCCTATCAGGCTCATTATAGATGCCTGTGTGCCGTCACCGAAGAATATCTTTCTTTTCCTGTAGACTATGTGCTTCTGGAGATACATCGCTATAGCCTCGGTGGTACAGAAATACTTCATGCTCTCCGGGACTTTTATCCTCATTTCGGCGCATATGTTGAAGAACGCGTCTATGGCGTGTCTGGATGAAAAGACGAGAGCGGTGTAATCCAGCACGTTGATTCTCTGCGTCCGGAATTCCTTTGAGCTTATCTGCTCGATGGAAAAGAATGGGTGGAAGTCTATGTTTACACCGAACTTTTTCTCAAGCTCGCCGTAGATTATATGATTTCCTGTTTTCGGCTGTGATATCAGAATGTTCTTTGTCTTTTCCATAGCGCGTGTTAAAGTTTGAGACTCGCCAGCACCAGCATTGCTGTAGGCGCGAGTTCAAGGGCGCAAAGATACAAAAATGTTGAGAAAGGATTATAAGAGGAAGACAAAATTTGACTTTTGCGCGTCAAGGTGAGCAAATAGAGCGCGGCGAGTCCGTAAAGAAGCACGCGTCTTACCGCCTCGTCCGGAATCCCGGTGATGCTGAGCGCTCCCGCCGTGAAAAGTTCTGCGGCCACTATCATTATGAAATAATTCCTCTCGCAGGAACGTGCCATCCGGTACGTCGATGCATCACTTTTTTCCGGCATCCAGATGATATAGACGATATGCCGGAGGAGGAGATATGCGATGAACACTCCGCCAGTGGCCAGTGCCGAGAGGTGCCCTGGGCAGAATGAAAGCGCGTCTATGGTGACGAGACCGTACCTGTCCGCCAGCAGGCAGAAAGGGAAAATCATACTGATGGATATGATGTCCCTGCTGCGTGTACGGGGGACACTCGCTTCGAGTCTCATATTGGCCTTCCAGTCGATGATGGCTCTGACAAGATAGGGCAGCAGTTCGATGAGTCTGTTGATATTGAGCATCACGATGAGGACTGCAGCCAGCACAAGCCATCTGTTGAGAGGTAAATCAGACCAAACAGAAACAGTCGTCATAGTTGTCTCAGTTGCCCCTCCTGGCGTTATAACCCATCGATTGCAGAAGGGCGGTCACCTTGTCCCTCAAGTCTCCCTGTATGGTAATCTGCCCGTCTTTGGCGGTGCCTCCGACTCCGCACCGCACCTTCAATTCTTTTCCCAGGGCGGCAAGGTCTTCCGCTGCGGGGAGCATGCGGCGAAGCGTGCGCCGA
>JAKSKB010000043.1 GCA_024401975.1 Bacteroidales bacterium
CTCTTCAAATCGCCTTCACCGGAAGTCGCTTCCATCCCCGATTTTGTCGAAAAGTTGGAAGCCGCCGCCAGAGAGACTGCCAGTAAACACATCACCGCGATTGCAGGCCAGCCGCCCTGGATATTGGAACTTCTGAAAAAAGTGCTGGAAGTAACCGGAAAGAAAGACATTACAGAGGTCTGGCCCGACCTTGAAGTCTTTTTCTACGGAGGAATGCCGTTCGATTTCTACAGACCCGCTTTCGAACGCCTCATTCCGTCAGCAAAGATGGAATACGTCGAGACCTACAACGCCAGCGAAGGGTTCTTCGGTTTCCAAACAAGCCCGGACGACAGTTCTCTGTCACTATGCATCGATTCCGGAGTGTTCTACGAATTCATACCGTTCGCCGAATATCTCGAAGGCGGCAGGAATGCCATGCCTGTCTGGAAGGTTTCCACCGGTATCGATTATGTACTCGTCATTTCCACGACAGGAGGTCTGTGGCGTTTCATCATAGGGGACGTAATACGGTTCTCTTCCTTGAAACCGTACAAATTCAGCATTATCGGGCGCACCGCGCAATTTCTCAACCTGAGGGGCGAACGTATCAATTCCGCCACCGTCACGGCGGCATTGGCAGCTGCAGGAAAGCGTACCGGCTCCATATTCAAGGAATTCACCGTCGCTCCCGAGATTCTTCCCGACGGCAATATGAGACTCATACTCCTGGTCGAACCCGAAGTGCTTACCGTCAACGCTGAGTCATTAGCCGGGGCATTCGATGACTGTATGAAAGAACTGTTGCACGAGTACGGAATGGTCCGGTCTCTCGGCACCGTAAAAGCCCCGAGAGTGATTGAGGCCGGCGAAGGAGCATTCCGCGCCTATATGGAATCGGCCGGACGTCTTGATGCGCAGTACAAGATTCCGAGAATAAGCGAATCCCGGGAACTTATCGACAGGATCATGAAATCGGACGGTTAATCCGGCGGATTGCAGATTATGGTATTGGTTCCCAGCCAGAAGATGTAGTCCCTTGATTCCGGATGCAGGTCGTCGGCTATCACCGCAGCCCTCGTATCGAAGAAGTCGGATTCAAAATAACCGTTATTCTTTCCGTTCCATCCCCAGTTGCAATGTAGCAGATACTGAACGTCCACGACATTGCCGTCCTTGTCAATCAGTTCCCTGCGGGCATATCCGTCCACCACCCAGGCATGTCCGTTGACAACCCCTTCTGCCGAGGAGAACAACACCGGGCACCCCTTTTTCAAAGAACCGACAACTTTTGCCGTGTCTATTCCCATCTCCCATTCGACATTTTCATATCCGAGCGCCTTGAGGGTGCGCACTGCAGACGGAGGAAAACAATAGCTGTGCAACTCATCTCCTATGCTGACGTACCCTACGTTCATAAGGTCATAGGAGGAAAGGGTATCAACGAATCGGGCGGCAGCATCCTGTGCTTGAGGCGTGCCTGTCGCCTGCCTGTCTTCCAGAGTCTTGATTGTCTTGACAAGAGGATAGTCCGTGAATGCCGGCGGATATGCGTGATAGGCTATGAGTTGCGCCACCGCCATCGTAAAACACCCTGCCGGTGATTTTCCGTCACTTTCTCCGCCTGCCGGGGGACAAAGCCCGTTGAAGGGTTCGTACTGATCCCACAGTGTGGTGAGCAGAGGTGTCATCACGTCGGTAACCTCCCAATGCGCGTCTTCCACAACAGGTTTCGCATCGTAGTACCTCAAGATACGAACTATCGTTTCGACGGAGGAAAGATCTCCATCGACATCAAGCAGAGCAGAAAACTCTTCGGTATTGTCAAGATTGGCGAGGAAATCCGTCATCCAGTCCTCAATCTCCCTATACGCCTGCGCCTTCTCTTCTTCGGACATTTCCCATCTGCGCTCGAGCTTGCCGCAGGAACATAGCGTGAAAATCATCAGTATGATGGCCATCAGTCTTTTCATATCCGTCAGACTTTTCTGCAGGCTGCCGCAAGTTCCCCTATTCCTGTATTGTACAGTTCACGCAATGATTTCATACGTCAAATTCCCACGATTGATGCAAAATTAACAAAATTCGCCGGAATAACGTATAAGCGATGCACGAATCAATACTTTTTTGCATATTTTTTGTATGAAAAAACGAAAATCGATTACCTTTGAAGAATATGATGATTTCTCTCAAGGACGTAAACAAGACATATCAGGGAGCACAGCCCCTCCACGTACTCAAAGGCATCAATCTGAACATAGAGGAAGGCGAATTCGTATCAATAATGGGAGCATCAGGCTCGGGCAAGTCCACCCTCCTCAACATACTCGGCATACTGGACGGATACGACACAGGCGAATACCGCCTCGCAGGGCGTCTAATAAAAGATTTGAGCGAGCGCCAGGCAGCGGAATACCGCAACCGTATGATAGGATTCATCTTTCAGTCATTCAATCTGATAGGCTTCAAAACCGCCGTGGAGAACGTTGAGCTACCTCTGTTCTACCAGGGTGTTTCCCGAAAAAAACGCCACACTTTGGCAATGGAATATCTGGACCGGCTCGGACTTTACGAATGGGCCGGACACTATCCCAACGAAATGTCGGGAGGACAGAAGCAGAGAGTCGCCATTGCACGCGCGCTCATCACCGCTCCGAAGATAATACTTGCAGACGAGCCCACGGGAGCACTCGATTCGAAGACATCGGCCGAGGTGATGCAACTGCTTTCGGAACTCAACAGGAGCGAAAAAGTAACCATTGTGGTGGTGACACACGAAAGCGGAGTCGCCAACTGCACTGACAAGATTGTACATATCAAGGACGGCGCAATCGGGGAAATCGAAGAAAACGAGACCCACGATGCCTATTCTTTCGGAACCGGTACAGTGATGAAATGATGCGCGACCTGCTGACTGAAGTGTTGAAAAGCGTGAGGCGCAACAAATTGCGAACCTCGCTCACCGGATTGTCCGTGTCGTGGGGCATATTTATGCTTATATTGCTCCTCGGCGCAGGCAACGGATTGTCCAACGCATTCAGTTTTGGCAGCGACAGGTTCGCTTCCAACACGATGATGGTCGGAGGAGGCCGCACTTCCAAAGCCTTTGACGGACTGAAAACGGGGCGCAGAATCGATCTGGAAGACAGGGACGTCGACTTTGTGGGAGGAGAGACTTTTCCCGAGATAGACGCCGTGTCAGCAACGGTGGGACAGAGCGTCGCCGTGACGAGGGGGACCAGACATTTCGACGGTTATCTTGAAGGCAATCATCCGGAGCGGGCCGAAATAGAGAAACTGAATCTCATCCACGGGCGCTTCATCAACAGTCTGGACATATCCCGGCACAGGAAGGTCGCTGTAATGACGGACAACCAACTAGAACTTCTTCTCAAAGACGGCGAGAAAGCGGAGGACCTTCTGGGAACGACTGTAAACATAGCCGGCATACCGTTCAAGGTCGTAGGAATTACCAAAGACGACGGAATGGGCTACGACAGGACACTGTATGCGCCATATTCCACCGTCAAGAGAGTGTTCGCGAAAGGCAAGGAAATAGATGACTTGACCTTCACTTTTCACGGGCTCGAGACTGAAGAAGAACACGAACTGTTCGAAAAATCCCTCAAGTCCATAATGAACGTGCGACACAGAGCCGCTCCGGATGATGAGAGCGCCATCTGGATATGGAACAGAGCCACACAGAATATGCAGATGGAGAAGGGACGCCGCCTGCTGTCCACAGCCCTGTGGATAATCGGCCTGTTCACTCTCCTCGGGGGCATAGTCGGAGTAAGCAACATAATGCTCATCGCGGTAAAGGAAAGAACGCACGAGTTCGGCATACGCAAGGCCATCGGAGCTTCTCCCTGGAGCATAACGAAGCTGATAATGACCGAGAGCGTCATCATCACGGCCATATTCGGATACATCGGGATGGTGGCCGGACTGATAACCTGTGAGATTCTTGACAACACCCTCGGTTCAAAGACGGTCGAAGTAATGGGAGCGACGACCACGATGCTGGTTGATCCGACCGTGAGTGTGGGGGTGGCTCTGTCTGCTATGGCAGTACTCGTGGCAGCAGGGACCATCGCCGGCCTTCTCCCGGCCCTTAAAGCAGTGAAAGTCAAACCCATTGAAGCATTGAGAGCGGAATGAGAGCGGATATCGATTCATACCGTGAAGTCGCGGATTCGCTGATGCGCAACAAGAGCAGGAGCATCCTGACAGGATTCGGTGTATTCTGGGGCATCTTCATGCTGCTGTGCCTTATAGGAGGAGGAGCAGGACTGAGGACGATGCTGATGGAAAATTTCGAAGGATTTGCCACTAATTCGGCGTTTCTCATATCATCCGCCACCACCAGACCATACAAGGGTATGAAGGAAGGACGGGAATGGAGTCTGGAAGAGCGTGACATCGCCCGCCTGAAAGTGCTTGTCCCGGAACTTGACATCGTGTCGGGCACTATGGGCCGATGGGGGCAGACGGCGGAACGCGGACTCTACACCACCAACTGCAACCTGAAAGGAATTCCTTCCAACTACAGCAAGATAGAGACTCCCCAAATCAAATATGGCCGCTACCTCAACGAATCAGACTGCCGCCATAAACGGAAAGTATGCGTAATCGGCAAAAGAATCTACAACAATCTGTTTCCCGAAGGAGGAGATCCTTGCGGGAGTGTCATCAAAGTCGGTCCCATATACTGTCGCGTGGTGGGGGTGGACTTCAATTCCGGGAACATAAGCATACAGGGCCGTTCGGACGAGGCCATCGTCATCCCGATGCAGTTGGAACAGCAACTGTTCAGTTACGGGAACAAATATGACGTGATTGCGCTCACCTGCAAGGAAGGAGTGACTTTCACGAGCATAGAAAGCCGCATACGCCAGGTACTCGCCCGCAACCACAATTTCGACCCTGCCGACAAGCAGGCGTTGTTCATTCTCAATACGGAACAGATGTTCTCGCTGATAGACAACATATTCAAGGGGATCGACTTTCTGATTTGGCTGGTTGGGCTCGGAACCATCCTGGCCGGCATAGTCGGAATCAGCAACATAATGATGGTGACTGTGCGCGAACGCACGGTAGAGATAGGCATACGCCGCGCGATAGGCGCCACTCCGAACGAGATACTTTCACAGATAATTGCCGAAAGCATAATGCTCACGATGATTGCGGGGGGCGCGGGCATCGTTCTGTCCGTTGGCATACTTGAGACGCTAGAGAAAGCCACCGGCAACCCTTCCTTCCAGATAAGTCTGGCAATGGCGCTGCTCGCCGCGGTATTCCTGACCGTGCTGGGCACAGTTGCGGGAATGCCTCCGGCAATAAGAGCAATGGGGATAAAGCCCGTGGACGCAATGAGGGATGAATAGAAATAAAAAAACTGCACTTTATATGAAAAATGTACTGAAATACGTCATCTTCGTCGCTGTAGCGACAATCTTCGTCGGGACATTCGTATTCCTTTACAAGAAATCGAAACCCGAAGCGAAGCAATATGAAGAACTCGAGGTCACAAGAGGAAGCATACGCAGGACAACCCTTGTCACCGGCAAGATTGCTCCGCGCAACGAAGTCAACGTGAAACCGCAGATAAACGGCATCATCTCCGAACTCTACAAGGAGGCCGGACAGCACGTGGAGAAAAACGAGGTGATTGCGAAACTGACGGTCATCCCGGATATGTCGCAGCTCAGCTCTGCGGAATCCCGTGTACGCCTTTCGGAAATCAATCTCCGTCAGGCCCGTACGAACTTCGAGCGGGAAAAGGTCCTGTTCGAGAAAGAACTTGTGAGCGCTGACGAATACGAAAAGTTCGAGCAGTCGTACAAGCAGGCCGAAGAAGAACGCGCCGCAGCTCAGGACGCTCTGGAAGTCATCCGGGACGGAGTGTCGAGCACCAATGCAAAAGGGAGTTCCACTCTGGTGCGTTCCACCATCACCGGGCTGATACTCGACATCCCCGTAAAAGTGGGCAATTCCGTGATACAGGCCAATACGATGAACGAAGGCACCACCGTAGCCACCGTGGCAGACATGAGCGACCTCATCTTCGACGGCAACATAGACGAGACGGAAGTCGGGCTTCTCGTGGAAAAGATGCCGGTAGTCATAACAGTAGGAGCCATCCCCGAATACAGTTCGGAAGCGTCTATCGAATACATAGCTCCGAAAGCAGTCGAGACCAACGGAGCCAACCAGTTCCAGATCAAGGCGGCTCTCAAGGCCGATGGTTCCACGGTCATACGCTCCGGCTATAGTGCCAATGCGGAAATCGTTCTCCAGGAAGCTACCGATATTCTCACCGTCCCTGAAAGCGCCTTGGAATTCTCCGGAGACAGCACCTTCGTTTACCTCAAGACCGCAGACGGGGAATATGCCCGGACTCAGGTGGAGACCGGATTGAGCGACGGACTGTCGATAGAGATAAAAAGCGGTCTCGATGAAGGAAACAAGGTGCGTGGCAATCTCATTATAAATTTTGACGCAAAAAAGGGAGACAACCGATGAAAATCCTTATCACATCTCTTATGATGATGCTGGCAGGCGGCCCGTGGTCGCTGTCGGAATGCATCCGATATGCTCTTGACAACAATATCACCGTGAAGCAGAGCGAATTGTCCGTGCAGCAGCGCGAAACGGAACTGAGTAGCGCCAGAGGGCGGCACCTTCCCGCAGTATCGGCTTCCGCTTCGGAGAATTTCTCCTTCGGGCGAAGCATCACTTCGTACAACACCTATGAGAATACGGACGTCAACACCACTTCGATGAGTCTGGGGGCGCAGATGCCTCTTTTCGACGGGATGCAGATATACTACGGCATCGAATTGGGAAAGCTCAATCTCGCAGCCGCCACATATGACCTTGAAAGAGCGAGAGATGATATCAGAGTGGCCGTGGCGCAATCCTACGTGCAGATTCTCTACAACAAGGCTCTGCTCACCGTGGCTCAATACCAGGTAGAAATGGATTCCATCCAACTGGCTCACAAGGCCGTAAAATTGGAGACCGGTCTTGCCAGCAAGTCCGACATCCTCTCCCTGCAAACGACGCTTGCCAAGAGCCGTCTCACTCTTACCAAAGCGGAAAACAACCTCAATCTCTCCATACTCGATCTGACGCAGCTTCTGGAACTGGACAATCCGAACGACTTCGACATAGTCGTGCCGGATGAGACCGTCCATATGCTCACGCTTCTGCCCGATCCTGAAGATATCTATGCGGAAGCAGTCACGCGCAAGGCAAGAATCAAATCAGAAGAAGCACGTCTGGACTATGCCAGAGCGGATATTGCAAGAGCGAAGGGCGGATACCTGCCGACCCTGAGCCTTTCCGGAGGAATAGGCACCAATTACTACAACTCCTCCGGCAATTCACTTCCGCAATTGTCCTTCGGCGAGCAGTTGCGCAACAATTTCAGCCAATACGTGGGCATATCACTCAACATACCCATATTTTCACAACTGCGCACAAGGAATTCCGTACGCTCCGCCAAACTCAACTTCGACAGCCGGCAACTGGAACTGGAAAATGCAAAAAAATCCCTCTACAAGGAAATACAGCAGGCATATTACAATGCGGTAGCGGCACAGTCCGAACACGAAAGCAGCCGTCAGGCAGCGGCAAGCGCTGAACATTCATATAACATGATACAGGAGAAGTATGAGAACGGAAAGGCGAACATAACGGAATACAACGAAGCTAAGAACCAATACCTGGAGGCTGCAGAGCAGTTCCTCCAGGCACGCTACCAGTGTCTTTACCAGACACGTCTGCTTGACTTCTACAAAGGGGAAGACCTCAGTTTCTAGAGTGTCCTCTTTATCTCGACTATCTTGAAGGCCTCGATGACGTCACCTTCCTTGATGTCGTTGTACCCCGCTATGCCGATACCGCATTCCATTCCGGAAGGCACCTCCTTTACAGCGTCCTTCTCCCTCTGGAGGGATGAAAGTTCGCCCGTATAGATGACTATTCCGTCACGGATAAGGCGCACGCTCGACTTGGCCGTCATCTTTCCGTCGCGAATGAGACATCCCGCGATTGTACCGACCTTGGTTATGCGGAAGGTTCTCTTGACTTCCGCCGTAGCGGTCACTTCCTCTTTCTTCTCGGGTTCGAGCATTCCTTCTATACCGTCCTTGACTTCCTCTATGGCGTCATAAATGACGGAATAGAGACGTATCTCGATTCCTTCCTTTTCCGCTGCTTTCCTTGCTTCCACGGAAGGACGTACCTGGAATCCTATGATTACGGCATCGGATGCCTCGGCAAGCAGAATATCGGACTCCGATATGGCGCCCACCGCCTTATGTATGACGTTGACTTTCACCTCTTCGGTGGAGAGCTTGATGAGCGAATCCGAAAGCGCCTCCACAGAACCGTCCACGTCACCTTTGACAATGACGTTGAGTTCCTTGAAGTTGCCTATGGCAATGCGGCGGCCGATTTCTTCAAGCGTCATATGTTTCTGAGTCTTGATGCCCTGGATGCGGAGCAACTGTTCACGCTTGTTGGCGATACTCTTCGCTTCCTTCTCATCGGACATCACGTTGAACTTCTCTCCCGCAGCGGGTGCCCCGTTAAGTCCTAGCACGGACACCGGAGTGGAAGGCCCGGCCTCCATAACCTTCTGTCCGCGTTCGTTGAACATTGACTTTATGCGGCCGAAATAACTGCCGCAGAGCATTATGTCCCCCTGACGTATGGTTCCGTCCTGAACGAGGATTGTGGCCAGATAGCCGCGTCCCTTGTCAAGCGACGACTCTATGACCGCACCAGAAGCAAGTTTGTCCGGATTGGCCTTGAGTTCGAGTATGTCAGTCTCGAGGAGCACTTTCTCAAGGAGTTTGTCCACGTTGATTCCCTTCTTCGCCGAAATCTCCTGACACTGGTACTTTCCGCCCCAGTCTTCCACGAGAATGTTCATTTCGGAAAGCTGACGGCGTATGGTATCCGGATTGGCACCCTCCTTGTCCATCTTGTTGATGGCAAACACCATCGGAACTCCGGCGGCCTGGGCGTGATTGATGGCCTCGACAGTCTGCGGCATCACGGCATCGTCCGCCGCCACTATTATGATGGCAAGATCCGTCAACTGGGCTCCGCGGGCACGCATCGCCGTAAACGCCTCGTGTCCCGGAGTATCGAGGAAGGTGATGTGACGTCCGTCCGGCATCGTCACGTTGTAGGCACCTATGTGCTGGGTAATACCACCGGCCTCCCCGGCTATTACGTTGGACTTGCGTATGTAGTCGAGAAGCGATGTCTTGCCGTGGTCCACGTGCCCCATTACGGTAATGATGGGAGGACGTGAAACGAGGTCTTCAGGCCTGTCTTCCTGCTCCATGCTTGTAATCTCCTCGGAAATCTCGGCAGTGATGAATTCGACCTTGTATCCGAATTCTTCGGCCACGAGGACAAGAGTCTCCGCATCAAGCCTCTGGTTGATGGACACCATAAGTCCGAGACTCATGCAGGCGCCTATGACCTTTACTACAGGAGTATTGTCCATAAGAGTGGCAAGGTCGTTCACGGTAACGAATTCGGTCACCTTGAGGACGCTCTTCTGCGCGGCTTCCTGCGCCATTTCCTCCATAGTCTTCTGTGCGGCGGCATCTCTCTTCTCCTTACGGTACTTTGCACCGAAATTGTTCTTGCGACCCTCGTTCATCTTCGCGTAAGTCTCCTTCACCTGTTTTTGGATCTGCTTCTGCATCTCCTCCTGCTCGGCTTCGGTCATAGGAGCCCTGAACTTTTCACCGCGGTCACGCTTGCGGCCGCCTCTGGACTGTTGCTGCTGGCCTCCCTTGCGCGAATCACGACGCACGTTGTCCGCTTCCACCTTGGTGACATCCACTTTCTGTTGTCCCTTAGAGATGCGTTCACGTTTCTTGGGCTTTTTTTCAAACTTTGACACGTCGATTTTTCCAAGAACCTTGAGTCCGCCGTCGTTTGAAGGAGCCGATGCCGCAGGGGTCGATGTGGCGGGCTCTTCATTTTCTACTTCGGCTGTCGGTTCACCGGAAGACTTCACGGTTGCGTGGTCTGTACGCGTCTCAACTTTCTGAGCAGACTCGAGAGCAGACTCTGACGCGGGCTTCGGGGCGGACTTCGGGGCGGACTTCTGTACGACAGGAGTCTCCTTCACCGGTTCCTGTGCGGGTTCCTTGCGAGGCTTCGGTTCCTCTTCAACCTTCGCAGCAGGTTCCGGTTTTGAAGCCGGTTCCGGTTCAGCTTTCACGGTCGAAACGGGCTCCGATGCCGATTCCTCTGCGGGAGACTGCTCCTGCACGGTTTCCTCCTTCGGTACCGCAGTTGATTTCTCCTTTTCGAAAATGGTGCTCTTTATCACCGTTTCGCGTACAGGTTCTTCGTCCTCATCGGATTCCAGCCCCTGTTTCTTGCCGGAACGTTCAAGTATATCCGGCAATTTTATATCGACTTTCTCCGATGCCTCCTTGATTTCCAAGTCCTTTGCGAAAAACTTCGCGATGGCGGGCATATACCCGTCGGAAATCTTGGCATTGGGATTCATCTCCACCTCGGCTCCTTGCCCGACAAGAAAATCCACCAGGTCCTGAAGACCGATGTTGTATTGCTTGATGATTCTGTTCAGTCTGATTTCTGCCATTATTGACCCCTTTTACATTTTAATCTTCAAATTCGGCTCGAAGGATAGCGAGCACCTCTTCCACCGTCTCGTCCTCGAGATCGGCACGGCTGGCCAAATCTTCGGGTGATATGGCGAGTACGCTCTTCGCCGTGTCGCACCCTATGGATTCGAGCTTGTCGATAATCCACTGGTCTATTTCATTGGAGAATTCGCTCAGGAGCACGTCTTCCTCACCGTCTGCGGCATCCTGTGATGCCTGCCTCCACACTTCGATTTCGCGTCCAACAAGCATACCGGCAAGATGGATGTTACAACCTCCGCGACCTATACCCTTCTTCACCTCATCGGGCTCCATATACACCCTTACCTTGTCCTCTTCCGAAGCGCCCATATCAACCGAAGACACGCGAGCGGGATTGAGGGAGCGCTGGATGAGAAGAACGGGGTTGGACGTCCACTGGATGACATCGATGTTTTCGTTTCTCAATTCGCGGACTATTCCGAGTATCCTGCTGCCCTTGACGCCGATGCAGGCCCCTATGGGATCGATTCGCTCATCATAGGACTCGACCGCCACCTTGGCGCGCTCGCCAGGTATTCTAACGACCTTCTTCACGGTGATGAGTCCGTCTATGATTTCGGGCACCTCCTGCTCGAAGAGTCTTTCGAGAAATTCGTTGGAAGTACGCGAAAGGATTATGTACGGCGTGGTATTGTTCTTCAAATCCACGGTCTTGATGATGGCACGGACCGTATCGCCCTTCTTGAAGTGCTCTCCGGGAATCTGCTCGGACTTGGGGATGTGCAACTCGTTTCCGTCCTCGTCAAGTATGAGGGCCTCCTTGGACCATGTCTGGTAGACTTCTCCGGTGAAAATTTCTCCCTCTTTCTCCTTGTATTTCTTGAATACGTTTCCTTTATCTATGTCCAATATCCGTCCCTGAAGATTCTGCCTGATATTCAGGATTCCCCTGCGGCCGAATGACTGGAGGGACAGTTTTTTCGTATATGTGTCACCTATCTCGTAGTCATCATCTCCAGTCTCCTCGGCCACCTGCCCGAGGGTTATTTCGGTGTTGGGATTGGTGACAGTCTCGACGATATCGAAATTCTGGTATATCTCGCAGGTCCCCTTGTCCACGTTCACGATTACGTCGAAATTGTCGGACGAACCGAAAGTCTTTGCAATCTGTGTCATGAACACGTCCTTCAGGACGCCCATCATCACCGGCCTGTCGATGTTTTTCTCCTCCTTGAACACCTTGAAGGCGTCAATAAGTGTTACAACTTGTTCTTTTTCCATTGTTATATCATTATTTTTCAACTGTTGCCAACATTTTGTCAGCTTCAGCTCCGTCTATACCCACCGAAGTGACAGTCATCGCATAGTCCTCTATATCCCTGTCAAAAGCGGACAGAACCGCCCTGTGCACATATTCGCAATCCTCTATGTCTATGGAGCCGTCTTCCCTGTCAATCGTTGCGGTGAAAACGTTGTCATCATCGTCGAAAGCAAGGTCCACAAGAATGCAGCCGCGCTCCGCAGCCGCTTTTTCGAGGACTTCTGTCAATAATCTCCTTTCCATTGCAATTCAAAAAAAAGAGAGGAACCTCGCGGCCCCTTTCTCGTTCACGGACACAAAGATAAAGTTTATTGGGATAAATGCAAAAAAATATCTTAATTTTGCAATATCTCACAACTGCAAATTATGGAATTTACAGCCAAAGAATTAGCGAAAGTCCTGCACGGAACGGTCGATGGCGATGAAAACGCGGTCGCGACCTCATTCGCGAAAATAGAAAGAGGCAACAGCGGGGACCTGAGTTTTTTCGCCAACCCCAAATACGAACAGTACGTCTATGCAAGCAAGGCCAGCATCCTTCTGGTGAACAGGGACTTCGAGCCCAAAGAGAAAGTGGTTCCCACTATGGTGCGCGTTGAAAACGCCTACACGGCCATTGCGGAACTGCTCAAATACGCCGCAAACCTCAAAAAAACCTACCGCCGCAGGAGAGCCTCCGGCTGCCATGTACACATCACCGCCAAACTCGGCAGAAAAGTGTCCGTCGGGCACTGCACCGTCATCGGAAAACGTTGCAGCATAGGTGACTTCTGCATCATCCACGACAACGTGAGCATAGGCGAAGGAAGTGTAATAGGCCGCAAATGCATAATATACCCGGGCGTACGCATCTATCCGGGGAGCATCATAGGCAACAACGTCATACTGCACGAGAACTGCGTAATCGGGAGTGACGGATTCGGCAATGCTCCGCAGCCCGACGGCAGTTGGGAGAAAATCGAGCACCTGGGCAACGTGATTATCGGTGACGATGTGGAAATCGGTGCCTGCACTACGGTTGACCGTGCCGAAATGGAGTCCACAGTCATAGAGAAAGGTGTTCGGATTGACAATCTCTGCCAGATTGCACACAATGTCTTTGTGGGAGAAAACACCGCGATGGCAGCGCAGAGCGGCATAGCAGGCTCCGGGAAAATCGGGAAGAACTGCATAATCGCCGGACAGGCGGGCATCAACGGACACGTTTCCATCGCTGACCGCACCACCATAGGCGCCAAATCGGGCGTAACCGGCAACATCAGGACACCGGGCGGCACATACACGGGATTCCCTGCAATCCCCCACAACGTTTTCCTCCGCAGTGCAATAATGTTCAAAAGGGCCGGAGAAAACAAATAACTCTTTATTCGAAAAAAAATACCTATATTTGTCTCAATGTTACAGCATACACTCAAAAGGTGCTACACCTTCGAAGGCAAAGGTCTGCATACGGGCAAATATGCGTCCCTCACCATAAAACCGGCTCCCGAGGATACTGGAATCATATTCAAGCGGACAGACATAAGCCGGCACGCCATAGTGCACGCCGACGCCCGCAATGTTTCCGGGACTGAGCGCAGCACGGCGCTTACTGAGAATGACATCACTGTAATGACAGTGGAGCACGTCCTTTCGTCGCTTACAGGTCTGGGAATCGACAACGCCATAATAGAGGTGGACAACATCGAAGTACCCATACTTGACGGCAGCGCACGCAAGTACTCCATCCTCATAAGCAAGGACGGTCTGGAAGAGCAAAGCGCGGAGCGCAGATACATCACTCTGCCCGAGCCGTTGGAGATAAGGGACGAACAAGGCGGTTCGTTCATACGCATAGAGCCGTCTGAAGAGATTTCCTATGACATCAAGGTGGATTTCAATTCGCGGGTGCTGGGCATACAGACGGCGCATTGGGAGCCCTCGATGAATTACGCACACGAGATAGGCCCCTGCCGCACTTTCGTGTTCTTTCACGAACTCGAATACCTTTTCAAGAACAATCTAGTCCGCGGAGGAGATATGGACAACGCCATCGTCATCGTGGAACGTTCCGTCACCGACAAGCAGCTTGACAATCTGAGCCGCCTGTTCGACCTTCCCAAACTAGAAATCACGGAAGGAGGCTATCTCAACAATCTCAAGCTCCGCTTCCCCAACGAATGCG
>JAKSKB010000044.1 GCA_024401975.1 Bacteroidales bacterium
GTCATCAATTCCTACAATGACGGCCCGACCGAGACAGGTGTCGTTATGGGTCCTTTTTACGAGATAGAGACTTCATCTCCGGCAGCTGATCTTTACCCGGGAGAGTCCCTTACCCATACCCAATATACCATTCACATCGAGGGTGACGAGTCCGGTCTCGCCGCCATTGCCGACAAGGTATTCGGCGTGAGTCTCAACAAGGTGGCGACAGCATTCCCCATTGAAGATTGATTTGCCGGTCCGACAGCTTTCAACGTTTTCGTTCCCGGACAGGCCCTATCTGGAAGAAGCCAGCGCAATTCCGCGTTCCCCTTTTTCGTTCACGGCACAATAGAAGTGGTATGTCACGCCATTCCAGTGGATGACGTAACTTTTGTGCGCATACAGATTGTCGTAGTACTTTGAAGGGTAGATAAGGTCTGCACCCTTCCACTCTTGCCAATGGATGAGGTCGCGGCTGCAGGCAAAACTGTTGTATGCCTGATATGCCCTGTCAGGGTCGAATGCGCGGTAATAGAACATCACGTAGATGTCACCAATCTTCTGAATCTGCGGATCGCCCGTGATGGTGCCGGAATCCTCGAAGCCGTAAACCGGATTACCGCTGAAACGCTTCCAGTTCTGGAGATCGTCGGAGAAGGCCATGCCTATGCGTTCCGCTTTGAATCCATTGATAGGGCAGGTTCCGCAGGCGTTGTAGTACATCACGAATCTGTGTCCGGTAATGTTCTCCTTGTCTTCGATAATGCAACTCTTGTATTGAGTGTAGTCCTCGAACCACTGTACGTCTTCGTCGTTCGGAGACAGTATGGGCTCCTTGCCGCATTCCCATTCCACGGCTTCACCGACAGTCCGGCTGGAGGCGAGACCTATCATCAGCGGTACAGTCTCATAGCCCGGATTGCATCCTCCGAGATAACTCATCCAATACTTACCCCGATACTGCTCCATCTCGTAACTGCCGCCCCATTTGATATCCTGAAGCGCCACGTATCCGGCTTTCTGGAATTTGTCCCAGCCGTCTTGGCCGCAGCTCATTATTTTTCCGAGAGTGTTCCAATGAATGAGGTCATCGCTGTCTGACAACCAGGTTTCATAGCCCTTGCCGTCGAATTGAATCCAGGTCATATACCACTTGCCGTTGTGCCTGAAGATGCTCGGGCTGTCGGCCGCATATTCCGGATTTGAAGGCCGTAAGACGAAGCCGTGCTTTATAGGAGTAGATACCTGACCATAGATTTCCAGCATTTCCTCCTGAGTGACAGTCTGATGTATCTTATTGAGGCTGAGATTTTCCACAGCCTTTTGGAATTTACTCTTGTTTCTGGTGGGGACAACCGGCTTTATGGTGCCGTCGGAATTGTAGTAGAGTCTGTCGACGCACATACTGCGACGGCTGTATGATTCTTCACCTGCTCCAGTCGCGATACCGACATAGGGGTTGTGGTAGAACACCCACCACTTACCCTTGAATTCCACGATGGTATGTTCGTTGGTATAGTTGTCCATCGATTCCATAAACTTGCCCTTGTGTTCATAGGTCCCGAGAGGGCTGTCTCCCATACAGTATTCAAGCTCATATGCGGGCTCGGCCTCGTAGGAGGTGGCGTATGAGAGATAGTACTTCCCATTATATTTATGGCAGCATATTCCCTCGAAAAAATTCGGGGCATCTATGTGATATACGCCCGTCTCGTTGCCGTTCCCATCGAGCGCGCCGCCGGTATGGTCATAGGATATCATATCGTCGTTCAGCTTTACGGCATTCACTATGTTCTGTCCCACGAAAAGGTAGGCCTGTCCGTCATCGTCGATGAAGCAGTGGGGGTCTATGAAATCGCGGTTCACTTTTATTCCGGGGGTCTCCGGCGTGAGCATAGGCGCGCCCAGAGGGTCCTCGAAGGGCCCGAAGGGGGAGTCGCTCACCGCCACTCCTATCTGATTCGTATTGGCGGAGTAGTAGAAGAAGTATCTCATCACCGGGGTCGAATCCGTCTCGCTCCGGGGAACCATTTTCCTGACGCACTGCGGGCCCCAAGCGTTGGCCTTGGCCCAGCTTGTCTGCTCAAGAGGCCTGAAGATGACACCCCCATCCTTGAAATGCTTCATATCAGTAGTGTAATAGCAGTGGTAATCCTCCATATTGAACCCGCGGCTGGCTGTCTGGTCGTGGCTCGGGTACACGAACAGGGTGTCTCCGAACACGATTGCCGACGGGTCAGCGGCATAACTGTCTGTGAGGATGGGGTTGATGCTTCCGTTGCATCCTGCGAGCATCAAGAGCAGCACGAGTGAAAGAAATACGCCAGGTTTTTTCATAAAAAATCTCATTTTCGTAAAAATAAGAAAAATCGACAGATTATATATTTCACTCGGACCTGAAACAGCACGAAGATATATTGGAAAACGGGGATAATCCGCAAATTCTTCCTACATTAGCCAACGGAAAATCTGCCTGCCGATTCCTCCGCAGAGACCGTACACCCCGGAATTTACGGACAGATGACAGAAAAAACGATGATTCACCAGAGGCGGAATGGTAAGGATATATGACATACCCGACGGATTTGATGCCGCTGCGCAACTTCCGGGCATTCTGGCGCGTCTTCGCAGTGGCGCCTGGAGAAGGCTGTGTCCTACCGCCGGGACATCGACAGGTTTCTCTGCGCAAAGTCCTTCCTCATGCTTGAAGACATTCTCCGTGAGCATTTTGGGACAGACCGTTGTCCGGTATTTTCATACGGAATCCACGGCAAACCTTATTTCCGGGAACATCCGGAAATATCCTTCAATATCAGCCACTGCCGCCGCGGAATTGCCTGCGCCGTCAGCGACAGCCCCGTAGGCATAGACATTGAAGAAATCCAGTACGATGAAAAATTCGTGAGCATAATACTGAATCCCGGAGAACTTGCCACAGTCAGGAATTCGAATGAACCGGACGTGGAATTCACCAGACTATGGACTCTCAAGGAAAGTTTCCTGAAACTCACCGGAGGAGGCATCAGGGATAATCTGAAAGATATCCTCCTTGAAACGGAAGGCGTGCGTTTCAAAACCCATGCAAACCGCTCCGCAGGCTATGTCTGTTCAATGGCCGTCTATGACAAGCACACACCTGCCGGAACTTCTACCGGTTCATCGCAGCGATGACGCTTTCGTTCGCCGCCTTCACTCTGGCGGCATCGACCTTGATTATCTCCCTGTCATAGGTCATAAGACCATTCACCTCACCCTCCACGTCCGTAGTCTGGGTATAGACAGCTGCGCTTACACCATTCACCACCATAGGTTCGAGCATAGCGGCAAAACGGACATATTCATCGGTTACCCCTTTCGAATCCGAATACTCGACATACCCCCATTTGTGACCGATATCCCATAGGTGGCCCTCGAGAGGAAGTCCTATTCCGCCATATTCACCCAACACGTTGACTGATGACGCCTCAGTGAATTTCATCTCGGGATTGGGATAGTGGTGGACGTCGAATATGTCGCCTCCGTGATTCCGGACGAAATTGCCTCCGGAAGACGGATTTATCAGGCGGGTCGGGTCCAGAGACCTCGTAAACGCCACGGCCTTTCTTGTATCGAACTGAGCCCAGGCTTCATTGAAAGGCACCCATACCACGATACAGGGGAACATTTTGCGGGCGGTGATGATTTCGCCCCACTCCTTATAGTAAGTGGCTCTCTGACTTGCGTCACCCGGCCATTCGGCGCGTTCCGCCGATTCGTCGGTGTAGGCTCCCGTATTCCATTCCAGCAGATGGTTGTCATCCATCGAAGGCATATCCTGCCACACAAGAATGCCCATCTCGTCGCAGGCTCGGTACCAGGTGGACGGCTCTATCTTGATATGCTTGCGTATCATATTGAAGCCGAGGTCTTTGGTAATCTTGAGGTCATAGCGCATCGCCTCATCGGTGGGAGGCGTATAAAGTCCGTCGGGCCACCACCCCTGATCGAGGGGGCCGTATTGAAAGAGCGGCTTGCCGTTCAAGGCCATACGCTTGTGCCCGGCAGCATCTTCTACTACGCTTATGTTGCGCATCGCAGTGTATGTGCGCACTTCATCGAGAGTCTTTCCGTTTTTTGTAAGAGTGACGTCTATGTCATACAGGTACGGGTCTTCGGGGCTCCACGGCCTTACTCCGTCAATGACGATGCTGCAACTCCCTTCGAAGGCGTCGGCTACGGCCTCATATGTCTTTTCCGGACCATGTACCCTTACGGTCAGCATCTCTCCTCCGTTCAAGGATTTGGATATCACGTTCATCTTTATGCTCGAAGAAGCGAGGTCGGGCTCAGCCGTGCAGGAGACTATGCGTGATTTGCCGACAGGCTCCATCCACACGCTCTGCCAGATGCCGGAAACGGAGGTGTACCATATACCGCTCGGTTCACTCACCTGCTTGCCCCTCGGCTGCAGGCCGTTGTCCGTGGCATCGAGAACCTTGACCGTAACGTTCTGCTTTGCACCTCTCACAAGATAAGGCGTAACATTGACATCGAAAGAAGTATATCCGCCCGTATGATGGCAGGCCTCGATGCCGTTTATCCACACACGCGCATCCCAGTCCACCGCCTCGAAATGAAGCAGCACGTCATCTTTCCTCCATTTGAGTGGAACGGTAAATTCACGGCTATACCACAAGGCCTCGTCCGGGGAAACGGTGCGTCCCACGCCCGAAAGGGAAGATTCGATGCAGAAAGGAACGAGGATGGTACCGTCCGGCTGCGGCATCTCGTCAGCGGATGCGGGAGAAACGGCATAATTCCACAATCCGTTCAGAGAAGCCCATTTCTTGCGAATCATCTGCGGACGCGGATATTCGGGGTGAGAATTCCGGGGACTCACTTCCGCGGCCCACCTCGTCCTTATATTCTCACCTACAGGAGACCAAACAGGTTCCGCTTCATTGCACGAAACCACCGCCAGCAACAGGGCGGCCATAGCGACAATCATATTCTTCATATTTCCAAATATAGCAACTTTCGGGAATAATTGAATAAAAAATTGTAAATTGCAAATAAAAAACAACACGAATCCCAACAAATATCAATTCAATGGAAACCAATCTTTTTGACATCAACGGCAAGGTCGCCGTAATGACCGGAGCATGCGGAGTGCTGGGCTCCACCATAGTGAAATATTTCGCGGCACAGGGGTGCAAGGTCGTCCTTCTCGGCAGGGAGAGGGGCAGGGAGACAGGCGAGAACCTGGTGAGTGAAATAAAGGCCGGCGGAGGTGAAGCGATGTTCCTCCCCACGGACGTGCTCGAAGAGGACCTGCTGATACGGAACCGCGAAGACATTCTCAAGACATACGGGCACATCGACATACTTCTCAATGGTGCCGGAGGCAATATGGGACCCGCCAACGTCGCCCCTGAACAGACCGTCTTCGATATGGATCTTGATGCTACCAGGAAGGTGTTCGAACTTAACATCATCGGAGCCATCCTGCCTACGAAAGTGTTCGCGACCGATATGGTCGAACGGAAAAAAGGCAGCATCATCAACTTCTGTTCGATGTCTTCATTCCGCCCGCTCACACGCGTATGCGGCTACGGTATGGCAAAATCCGCTCTTGCAAGCTGGACTCAATGGCTCGCCGGAGAACTCGCCATCAAGTATGGCGATGGCATCCGCGTCAACGCCATAGCGCCGGGATTCATCCTCAGCAAGCAGAACCGCAGTCTGCTCACCAATCCCGACGGGAGCCTCACGGACAGGTCTCACAAGATAATAGGGCATACGCCGTTCGGCCGTTTTCTTGAGCCGGACGAACTTGTGGGAGCGCTTCACTATCTGGCCTCGGATGCATCCAAAGGTGTCACCGGTACCGTAATGGCTGTCGACGGAGGATTCAATTCCTTCAGCATCTAACTGATAGTGCTGAAATCCCTGACGGAGTACTTGCCGGCGCGCAGTTCTCTGGCAAGTTTCTCATTGAGCGGATCCGACAATGCCGGGTCCGCTTCCAGTATGCGGGAGGCATAATCGCGCACCCTGCTGAGAAGTATGCCGTCACGAGCCAGCGAGGCAATCTTGAGCGTCACCGGAAGGCCGCTCTGCTGCGTACCCTCAAGGTCTCCGGGACCACGCATCTTCATATCCTCTTCGGCCAGGACAAATCCGTCCTCCGTGGAACACAACAGGTCCAGGCGTTTCTGCGCATCCTTCCCCGTCTTGATGTCGCGCACCAATATGCAATAGGACTGCTGGGCGCCGCGTCCGACCCGGCCACGCAACTGATGAAGTTGTGACAGACCGAAACGCTGCGCGCTCTGTATCACCATCACTGACGCGTTGGGCACGTCCACGCCGACCTCTATAACCGTGGTGGATACCAGTATCTGCGCCCTTCCCGCCACGAAAGCGGACATATTGAAATTCTTCTCTTCGTTGCTCTGCCTGCCGTGTACGATGGCCACCTTGTATTTCGGGAACGGGAATGCGGCCACAATCTCTTCATAACCCGTCTCCAGATTCTTGAGGTCCGATTTTTCGCTTTCGAAAATGAGAGGATAGACGACAAAGACCTGCCTCCCTTTCCCTATCTCCTTCTTCATGAACTCATAAAGTTGCAGACGCTTCCCCTGTCCTATCTGCAAGGTCTGTACCGGTTTCCTTCCAGGAGGCATCTCATCTATCACCGATATGTCGAGGTCACCGTAAAGCGTCATTGCGAGAGTCCGGGGAATCGGGGTTGCCGTCATCACGAGCACGTGCGGAGGTATCTGTCCGCCTCCCCCGTCGGACGGGCCTTTTGACCACAAGGCGGCACGCTGTTCCACCCCGAACCGATGCTGCTCGTCAATCACTGCAAGCCCCAGCGCGCGGAAATGCACGTTGTCCTCAATCAGCGCGTGAGTGCCGACGATTATACCTATGGAGCCCTCTTCCAGACCGTCGTGCACGGTCCTTCTCTCCTTTGCCCCCGTACTCCCGGTCAGAAGCGCGCATCTGACTGAAGTGGGGGCGAGATATCTGGATATATTCGCGAAATGCTGCTGCGCAAGAACTTCGGTAGGAGCCATAATGCAGGCCTGATAACCGTTCCCTACCGCAATAAGAGCACTCAGGACCGCGACCATTGTCTTCCCTGACCCTACATCCCCTTGCAAGAGCCGGTTCATCTGGTGCCCCCCTGTCATATCCGAGCGAATCTCCTTTATGACCCGTTTCTGCGCTCCTGTCAACTCATAAGGAAGGGTCTTGAAGCAGGCGTTGAAATCATCACCCACCTTGGGCATCCGTATTCCGACTTCTCCGCGGCTGTGTATGTATTTCTGTTTGAGCAGCGAGAGTTGGAGGAAGAAGAGTTCCTCGAACTTGAGACGTTCCACCGCACGCGACAACGCCTCCTGACTGGAAGGGAAATGAACGTTCTGCAATGCATAGCGCAACGGACACAGGCCGTTGTCCTTCATCACGTAATCCGGAAGAGTCTCTTCCAGCTCCGGCATACAGGACGAGAGTGCCGCAGCCACCATCCTTGCCATCACCCTCCCGGTAACGCCCGAATTCTTCAGCTTTTCGGTGCCCGGATACACTCCTTCGAAATTCGCGACCCGGCTGACGCCGCCTTGCGGAGGGGCATCCACTTCAGGATGTACCATATTGATTTTACCGTTGAATGCCGACGGCTTCCCGAAGAAAATGAAGGATGAACCCGGCTTGAGACGCTCTGAATTCCATTTAATGCCCTTGAAGAACACCATCTCCATCATCCCGCTGCCATCTGAGACCGTCACGCTCATCCTTTTGACGGCATTGTAGCGGGGCGGGCCCGCCGACGTGTCATATACAGCGCCGGACGGCCCGTACAACGTGACGCGGACGACTTGCGCCAGCACCTGCACGGAAGCAAGGTCCGGGCTGACGTCGGCAATGCGGATTATGCCGCTGCGGTCTATGTACCGGAAAGGGTAGAAACGGATGAGATCCGAGAGCGTGGATATGCCCAGTTCCTTTTCAAGCAGGTCGGCCCGCTTTGGTCCCACCCCGCTCAGAAACCGTATCGATGTATCCAATGCTCCCATCAATGACAAATCTAACAAAAAGATAGATAATTATTGCTATATTTACGCATCAACAGACAACAAGAACAAATGAAGAAGATTTTACCGGCTATCATTATAATCTTCGCCTGTTTTGCGGTCGGCTATGGAATCGGAACGCTGATAGGCAGGGAAATAAAGAAAAGAAAAGTGGAAAGTCACTACATCGGTGCGGCTGAGCCGCAGATTGAAAACGGGATCATGACACCCGAGGTGATGCTGTCCCTCGGAAGACTTTCGGACCCCCGGCTCTCGCCTGACGGCAGAAGCATCCTGTTCGGAGTCACCTATACCTCCATCATCGAAAACAGGACATGCAGGAATCTGTTCGTATGCAATGCCGACGGAAGCAGCCGAAGGCAGCTGACCAGATTCGGAAAGAGCGTAAGCAATGCGAGATGGAGCCCCGACGGAAATTCAATCTGGTTCATTCAGGACGGGCAGATATGGAACGCCCCTCTCAAGGAAGACCGCCTCGGAAAGAAAATCAGGATGAGCGACATCCCGTCAGGAGTGAACGGTTTCGAGATTTCGCCGGACGGAAACAGTATCATCTATTCAAGCGTCATCAAGAATCCGGCGCTCGTGCAGCCGGCCGATACGGATCCTTTGCTGGACAAGGCCTCGGCTTACTCCACAGAAGACCTGATGTATCGTCACTGGGACCACTGGGTGACCGAAATACCGCGCACATATGTCTCAACCCTGTGTAATGGTGAAATTACGCCCGACAACAGTTATGACATACTCGGGAACGGCAACTTCTACGAACTCCCCTCCGAACCGTTCGGAGGTATGGAACAACTCTCGTGGGCACCGGACAACAGGCACATCGCCTTCTCCTGCCGCATGCATACCGGCAAGGAATACGCCTTCTCGACCGACACGGACATATTTGTCCACGATATACTGACAGGGGAAAACGTGCAGATTAGTTTCGGAGGCGGATACGACAACTCCCCCGTGTGGAGTCCCGACGGCAAAAGCCTGGCCTGGATATCTATGGCGCGTGACGGATACGAGTCAGACAGGCAGAGACTTATGATCTGCGATTTCGCCGCCTCCTACGCCCCCGCGCAGGACGGGCAGGAAAGCGGGCTTTCCGAAAGAAATTCAAGGGAACTGGCCGCATCGCTCGACAGGGACGCGGATGGCATATTCTGGACTCCCGATAGCAAGAACATTATATTCCAAGCCCTTACAGACGGCAAACAGGCACTGTTCTCAGTGGATGTACACACGGACGAGACAATACGCCTCACCTCCGAAAACTGGAAATTCGACTTCTCCTCCCCTTTCGGAATTACGAAAAACGGCACACTGCTCGCAAGTTACTGCTGTATGAACTTCCCCACAGAACTTGTGGCAGTCTATCCGCCAGAAAACTCGTTCAAGCAGATAACTGACGAGAACGCCCACATATTCAACCGACTTGCCGATTGCCGGAGCGAAAGTGTAGAGGTGGAGACCATCGACGGGAAACAGATGCAATGCTGGGTGCTCTACCCTCCACATTTCGATGATTCGAAAGTGTATCCTGCGATAGAAATCGTTCTGGGAGGACCCCAGGGCACTTGCAGTCAGGATTGGAGTTACCGCTGGTGCTACCGCCTGATGGCCGAGCAGGGTTACGTCGTACTGCTCCCCAACCGCCGGGGCACAACGGCTTTCGGACAGGAATGGAAAGAGCAGATATCAGGGGACTACTGCGGACTCAATATGCAGGACTACCTGAGTGCCGGCAGATGGCTCAAGTCAAAGCCCTATGTCGGGAAACTGGCCTGCTGCGGAGCATCGTACGGCGGCTATTCCGCTTATATGCTGGAAGGTCTCCACAAGAATCTGTTCGACTGTTTCATCGCCCACGCAGGAATATTCGACGAGAAGCAGTTGTGGTTCACTACAGAAGAGATGTGGTTCGCCAACTGGGACAACGGAGGTCTGAAGGAATATGAATACACTCCTGGAGAGACAGGTCCCCGAGGGGACGGCGTCACTTTCGGAGGAATGCAACAGGCCGGAGCCCCTTACGCATCGACGTACAAGGCGATGCGTCACTATGCTTCCGCACCTTCCAACAACGTCACGAAATGGCACACCCCCATCCTGTGCATACACGGAATGATGGATTTCCGCATCCCCTATGAGCAAGGAATGGCGGCATTCAACGCAGCCCAGATGATGGGCGTACCTTCCAAACTGATACTTTTCCCGGAAGAGACACATTGGGTGGTCCAGCCGCAGAACGCCCTGTTCTGGTACCGCAACTACTTCGAATGGCTCGAACGATGGATAAAAGAATAGAGCGATGAGACTGATTGCATTCCTCACCCTCGCCTTGCAAATCTGCGGCGGAGCGCACTGTGGCCACGAGCAATGCCACAAGGACAGACAGGAAACGAACAGCCCCGAATCTTTCGGGCTGGACATTTTCCGTGTGATTTCGGACGAAGGAAGGAGCGGGAACATATTCATTTCCCCCGCCAGCCTGTCGACGGCTCTGGCTCTGGCAGCGGAAGGGGCGGTCGGAACGACCAAGGACTGCATACTCTCCCCTATGGGACTTGACGCATCCTCTTCGAATGTCTTTTTCAAAGCGTTGTCTGAAGGGATTGCCACGGCAGACAGCAGCTGCGCGTTGAAAGTCGCAAACTCCATCTGGATTCACAACGGGCTGGATGTCAAGGAGAAATTCCTTAAGGAGGCCGCGGGAGGGTTCAACGCTTCCATCGCCACGCGGGACTTTGACAACCCCGGCACCGTCAACGAGATAAACGGCTGGTGCTCGGACAAGACGGACGGACTGATTGACAGCATACTCGACCGACTGGACAGCGGTACACCGATGGCACTGCTCAACGCCCTGTATTTCAAGGGGACTTGGAATTTTTCCTGGAGCAAGGCGCGTAACGGGCACTTCGCCTGTATCGACGGAAGTGTAAAGGACGTGCCGCTGATGCACGCTGCCGGACATTTCGAATATTCCGAAGACGAGTTTTTCCAGATGGCCCGATTTCCTTACGGCAACGGGAATTTCGCGATGGAAGTGCTTCTGCCAAAGGAAAACGTATGTTTCGAAGATGCCGTTAAAAATCTGGATTTCCACCGATGGAAAGCCCTGGAGGGCAGCGCGGACTTTTCGAATCTGTCCGTCACTTTCCCGAAATTCAAGATTGAATCTGACGCCGAGCTCTCGGAAATACTTAAAAAGATGGGAATGGGCGAAGCGTTTTCCGGGAAAGCGGACTTTTCCGGCATGAGCGGCACCCCCCTAGCCATCGGGATGGTAAGGCAGAAGACCTTTGTGGACGTGAACGAATATGGGACGGAAGCGGCCGCAGTCACTGTCATAGCAATGAAGAATATGGCTATGCCTGTACCTGTGGAAAGAATAGTTTTCAAGGCCGACCGCCCTTTTATATTCGCCATACGCGAACGGAGTACCGGGTCTCTGCTGTTCATCGGACAGAAAGTCCTCTGATGCGCCTTTAAAGAAATCAATTACCAAATATATCAAAACCACAACGGCAATGTATTGTAAGAAATGTGGCGCAGAAATTTCCGAAAATGCGCAATTCTGCCCCGTATGCGGGGCGCCAGTCAATGACTCCATTGAAAGCACGAAACAGACAAGCCGGAAAAGCAGGCTTGTAGCCGCCATCCTATGCTGGTTCTTCGGTTGTTTCGGTGTTCACAAATTCTATGTCGGAAGGGTGGGCGCAGGCATCGCTATGCTACTTACCCTGGGAGGACTCGGAATATGGGCGTTCGTTGATTTCATCATCATCCTCTGCGGCAACTACAAGGACAAGGACGGTAAGGTGCTTCTGACCTGGCTGGACCAGTAAAATGTCAGCGGCAGGGATGAGATAAAGAGACTGACTAAAGGCGCTTTGCGCCTTTTTAGCAGTCTCTGTTCATCCTTCCAACCCCCTGCAGACTATCGTCTGCTGCCCCCGAGGGGGCATGCGCGCCTGCCCGGCGCGGTCGCTTTGCGACTTTTCGACCCCTTTGAACGTTTGCAAGCAAAGAGGTCAACTTCCCTTATGCCTTGCGGCCTCAGGGAAGTTGGTCTTTATCAATCTGAAACGGGACGGACAGACAAGCCGTGGCAGCGGATACGGGAGCCATACGGAATGACATCACTACTTTTGCTGCTCAATTCGAACGCTTTTTCCGCTTCGTTCACTTGGAAATCGAGCGTACTTGACCAATAGAGGCCGTTGGTACCCGCATTGCCCAGGGAAGTGCCATCGCCGTAGCTGGCAGCAGGGAAGAACAACAGAGCTTCTGACTTGACGTACGAAGTACCAGTGCCGCTGTTGACTTTTCCGGCATCACTGGCCGGATTCGGGGCATAGACGTAATATCCCTTGTCAGTGGCATCCCAATCCCAATAGGTGGCAGCCTGCATTGCGATGAACTCGACACTCGTGGGCATTCGCCAACTGCCGCCGAGTATGATGGCGGCGACATCGTCCGAGTACTCGAGAACATTCTTGCCGTCACCGTCAGAACTACTTATCTTGGTATACTTGGTATAGGTAGAGCCGCTGTAATGCGGAGCGTTCGCCTGCTCGAAAGACTTGCCGTCCTTGAAAGTGAATGCGGAAGACTGCTCCGAGCCGTCATAGGATGAACAGCTGAACGCCGTATAGACGAGAAGACCCTTATCGGCATCCGTGGAATTGCCGCAATAACCCAAGTATGCGCCCCACTGGAAATAGTCGCCGATGATGACTTTGTCTCCGGCAGTGCCGGGGACGGCGATTTCACTCCCGCCCGGCTTCCATTTTGCCTTCCCCGACTCGCTTATCGCGAGGTTCTGCTTCGCCCACTTCAACTTGGTCTCGTTAGTTCCGTCATACTTGGCCTTGATTTCGACATACTTAACGGCTGCAGCCACAGTCACGACACAGGTGTCCGTCTTGTCCCCGTCCTTGCTCTTCACGATGATGTTCGCCTCCCCAATCGACACGGCCGTCACCTTGCCGTTCTCGTCCACGGTGGCTACCGCCTCTTTGTCGCAGATCCAAGTGAGGGTCTTGTCCGATGCGTCCTCCGGAAATACGGTTGCCTTCAACGTGAGAGTGTCTCCTACGGCCAGAGTCACGGATTGATTGTCGAGCTTCACGCTATCTACGGGGGTTGAAGACTTCTCATGTTTCTGCTCCGACGTGGATTCCTTCTTGCAGGACGCGACCAGCGCCACTGCGAGTGACGCCACGATGATTGCTTTCAATACATTCTTCATAATTTGATGATTTAAAAAGTCTATAAGATTCATTAAAGGATTGCCGCGGATGAGACGCACAAACGGAAAGGCGCGGCGGTCCCTCAAAAGGAACCGTCACGCCCTGTGACTTCTATGTAGTTGATTTTAAGGCATTTATCTGTCCCCCCCGTTACGGATATGGGAGTCGCCGCTGACGCGTCTTCACGCATTCCCGCCACGACAGACGCGGAACGGAAATCCTCCGCCCCGGTTCTCCCGCACACGGGCATCGCTGTTGTATCTTCAAAAGTGAACATATCATTGCAAGTTTACGAAATGTTTCCTGCATTTGCAAGAAGATGCCGCCATTAAGACCGGGCAGCCCACTAACCCTCCCAAACAACGGAGGCACGGGGCGGAGCGACAAGGAGCGGCTTCCCGAGCGGAAGCGAGGAGAGAACCGCCGCCGCGACGGGCGCTTCGCCCCTGCAACGGACTGATTGCAGAAGACAAGAAGCAGCGGGGGTAAGACAATAGGGGTTGACTAATAAGGCGCTTCAGCGCCGTGTCGGAGTGAGCGAAATGAACAT
>JAKSKB010000045.1 GCA_024401975.1 Bacteroidales bacterium
ATTAGTTCAGTTGGTAGAGCACCAGATTGTGGTTCTGGTTGTCGTGGGTTCGAGCCCCACATCGCACCCCAAACGGGTTCTGTCATTCTTTCCGCCCGCTTTTTCACTCCTGGCGCCAGGGCGTTCCAGTGATTGTACAATCCTGATTCCGTTTCTTCCGCAAATTCAAATTTCAAAACAGTTTTTATGAGTTTCAATCATTTCCTGCCATTGGCATCATTGATTGCATTATTGTCTTCCTGCGGCACAAAAACAGAAGACACGTCTCTTTCCTACCATTTTGACGCCCCGGCCGCAATCTGGGAAGAAACCTTCCCGCAAGGAAACGGCCGTATCGGAGCAATGACCGATGGCGGTACAGACCGTGAGAAGATAGTGTTGAATGAAATATCGATGTGGTCCGGAAGCCGGGAATTCAACGACAATGCAGAAGCCGTAAAATATCTTCCGGAAATCAGGTCCCTGCTGTTCCAGGGCAGGAACGATGAAGCGCAGGACCTCACCTACAGGACCTTCACTTGTGCCGGTGTCGGTTCCAACGGAGGACAGTCATACGCAAAGCCTTACGGTTCCTACCAATTGTTCGGCAACATATACCTGGATTATTCAATGCAGGGGGAAGTCTCCGGCTACAGACGTGAACTGAATCTCAGGAATGCGATGCAAACTGTAACTTACCGCCAGGGGGACATAAACTTCAAACGCGAAATTTTCGCTTCATACAAGAATGACGTCATTGTCATAAAACTCTCATCGGACAAGAAGAAATCTTTGGGATTCAAGCTTACGATGAATCGCGAATCCAACGTACAGCTCACCGGGTTGCAAACTCCCGTATGCTCCATTGAAAATGGAGACCTGATATACAGAGGAAGTCTTCCCAGCGGAACGGAGGCAGACCCCGATGCCGCATTCGAGGGCGTGAGATATGAAGGGCGTACACGCGTCCTTCTCAGAAAGGGAGGAACCTTGAAGGCTGAAAACGGTTCAATCGAAGTCATCGACGCCGACGAGGTCATCCTCATCATCGGGATGAAGACGAACTATTTCGGTGATGATTATCAGGCGGTTCTAAAGGAGCAGGTCGATAAAGCGGCCTCCACGTCCTGGAAAAAGCTGTATTCCGATCACGCCGATGCCTATGGGGAGCTGTTCGACAGAGTTGACATTGACTTCGGACACGATATTGAAAGAGAACGTTTGCCAATCGACGAAAGACTCAAGGCCTTCGAAGCCGATCATTGCGACCCGTCTCTCGTCAGCCTGTACTATCAGTTCGGGCGCTATCTTCTGATCAGTTCCACGCGTCCGGGCTGTCTGCCTCCTAATCTTCAAGGCCTTTGGGCCAACACCATAGACACGCCCTGGAACGGCGACTATCACCTGAACATCAATATGCAGATGAACCTCTGGCCCGCGGAATCAGGCAACCTCTCCGAATTGCACCTCCCCTTCATCGAATGGACAAAGGACCAGGTGGAAAGCGGGCGCAACACTGCAAAAGTATTCTACAATTCACGCGGCTGGGTCACCCACATTCTCGGCAATGTCTGGAATTTCACCTATCCCGGAGAACATCCCAGCTGGGGCGCCACCAACACTTCCGCCGCCTGGCTCTGCCAGCATCTCTACCGTCATTATCAGTACACCATGGACAAGGAATATCTCGCCGACGTCTATCCGACGATGAGGGAAGCGGCTTTGTTCTTTGTGGATATGCTGGTGGAAGATCCCACGAGCCACTATCTGGTGACTGCTCCGACTACGTCTCCCGAGCTCTCTTACTGGTTCAAGGGAAAGGCTGTCAGTCTCAGCGCCGGTTCCACGATGGACAACCAGATTGTAAGGGAACTGTTCTCAAACGTATCGGAGGCGGCGGCCATCCTTGGTGTCGACAAAGATTTCGTTGACACTCTCGCTCAAAAAAAGAGCCGTTTGATGCCTACTTCAATAGGAGAGGATGGGCGCATTATGGAATGGCCGGTTCCACGACAGGAAACGGATGTGCACCACAGACACACATCTCATCTGTACGGCCTGCATCCGGGGGATGAGATTTCAATCACAAAGACTCCTGAACTGGCCAATGCCGCCATAAAGACATTGGAAGTACGCGGAGATGAGAGCACCGGCTGGTCTATGGGATGGAAAGTCAATTTCTGGGCGCGGCTTCACGACGGCAACCACGCATACAAGCTCATTTGCGACCTCTTTCACCCCGTAACAACCACAGAATTCGATTATGGCAACGGAGGGGGGACATACCCCAACCTCTTCTGCGCCCATCCGCCTTTCCAGATAGACGGCAACTTCGGTGGCTGTGCCGGCATTGCCGAAATGCTTGTCCAGAGCCACGAAGGTCTCATAGAACTTTTGCCGGCGCTTCCGGATGCCCTCAAGGACGGTGAATTCAGCGGACTATGCGTGCGCGGCGGAGCGGAGGTGTCCGCAAAATGGTCTGACGGCAAACTGACCTATGTGTGCCTCAAGGCCAAGAACGACGGAGAATTCAACATCAAGGATGTCACGGATGGCCCGGTATATCTCAAAGCGGGAGAAACGTTGGAGAGAGTCAACCCAGGCTTTCCGGTCAAAGACTCAGTCCCCGCTGCGGGTGAGAGTCGCCGGGACTGATTCTAAATTGTCCGGGGGCTGAAGGAAGGCGCCACCAAAGGACGGAAGGGTCGCCCTCTTCAGGGTCATCGTTGTCAGTAAATTTCACGTTGAGCGTGAATGAGCCATTCTTGATTTTGCGGACCGGAACGGTAAGAACGGCCGTCTCCGGTTCACAGGAGACAGCATATTTCTTCCCACCGCTTTCAAGGAAGATTTCCACCTTGTCGAGGGCGCGTATGTCATCGTGGGTGCGGACGGTGATGACAATGTTGCGCCCGGTATATTCCACGTCGAAATCAAACCACCCGTCCTGAAGGCCGTGCCAATCCCAGCTTTCATCTATGTCATAATGGTCGCGGCTCTCCAGAGTCATCTTCTCCCCTTTTGCCAGGTTCCTGACGCAGTCGGTCAGAACAGCAAGCGTACCGTTTGCCTCCTGCGGGACTCCCTTGATTTCGTACCGGGCAAAAATCCCGGCCACAATTTTCCCTGGCTCAACCCCGTCCGGATTCTTCACCTTCACCGTATATTTCTTATCCGAGCGGGGGGCCATCTTTCCGGCGATATGCGGAGTGGAAAAATCCAGTCCTTTCCCGGATTTGAAATCCACGCCGAATTCCATCTCGGCATCAAACGGATTGGAAACAGAAAGTTCGATTCCAAATTCTTCAGGGGCAGTGCTGTCAAGCACCAGATACGGAGCCTTGACATAACTGCCTGAAGTCATCCAATGAATCAGCGGCATCGTATTCTTGTCCACTATGTCGTTGGGGACGAGGGATCCGATGGGAAGGTTGGCGATTGCAGGCTTGCCGTCACGGGCGGAGACGAGCATAATGTGGTCGTATTCGCCGAAGAGAGGACCACGAAGTTCGGAATCCCCACCTGCAGTAGCCACCACGAAATAGTCCATTCCGCCCCTCTGCTCGTAATAATACTGGTGGGTGTGACCGCTGAAGACGGTGTACCGGTGTCCCTGAAGCAACTCGTCGATATGTTCATACCCTCCGTGATTCTGCGGAGCCCATAACGGAGCGTGCATAAACACATAGATATGGCGTCCGTCCCAACCGTCAAGCACGCCTCGGAAGTACTCTACCTGCGCATCGGAAATGTCGCGTCCGCCGTGTTCCTGGGTATCCAGCACGAGAAAGAGGTCCGGGCCGACATTGAAACTGTAGTAGTTTGCTCCGAAACGCCTGATGAAATCGTCCGTCTGCAACTGATTCGTCATGTCGTGATTGCCCCCCACAAAGAAAAACGGGGCTTCCAGTTTTTCAAGACGGCCGAGGATGTCCTTCCAGTCCCGTTCACAATACTTCACGTCGGTGAAATATCCGCCGATAAGATCCCCGACGTTGATGACAAAGTCCGGCGCGAGTCTGTTGATTTCCTCGATTGCAAGTTCGAACGCCCCGGTCTCGTCGCCTCCCGTCTTGTCCGGAAGGACCACGAACTTGTAGTCGTTGCCTGCGAATGTCGGGATGCCCGTCCAGGGCTTCCGGTCGGTCTTGAGTGGCGTGGAAAAGGTCTGGGCCATCGCCGTGGCGGAGGCCAGAACAAGCATTACGCTGAAAATTTTCTTCATAGTCAGGATTGTTGAAAGCATAAAGATAGTGATAAGAATCTGTTTTGAAACACTTCACGGATATTATCAAATGTTTTTTATCGTATATTTGCCGTATATGATTAAAAATCAAATGAACTCTATGAAAAGGCTTGTTATTCCTGTGATGGCGACCATATCGATGCTGTCCTGCAGTCACCCCTGCACCGTTGCCGAAAATGACGGCCCCCTGTCCTGGGGCGATCAAGGGAACGGGACTTACATCAATCCCGTTCTTGTGGCAGATTATTCCGATCCGGACGTCATCAGGGTCGGTGACACATTCTATATGGTGGCATCTGATTTCCACTTTATGGGGATGCAGATACTCAAGTCCGCGGACCTTGTGAACTGGGAATTCGTCACCCGTCTGTATGACCGTCTGGATTTTCCGCAATATGACGATATGGAAGGATACTCGCACGGCTCATGGGCACCGTCAATAAGATACCACGACGGCAAGTTCTATGTGTATTTTTGCACTCCTACCGAAGGCCTTTTCATGACCTGCGCCAGTAATCCGGAAGGCCCCTGGAGCGAATTGCTGTTCGTGCACAAGGGTGATGAAGACTGCGGATGGGAAGACCCCTGCCCGTTCTGGGACGAGGATGGCCAGGCATACCTGGGACGCAGCCAACTGGGCGCGGGTCCCATCATACTTCACAAGATGTCAGCCGACGGGACCGAACTCCTTGACGACGGAGTGGAAATATACAATGGCGACGTGGCGGAAGGGACGAAATTCCTGAAGAAGGACGGTTGGTATTATCTTCTCATCCCCGAAGGCGGCGTATCAAGCGGATATCAGGTTGCCCTCCGTTCCAGAAACATCTACGGCCCGTACGAGAGGCGCGTGGTGCTTGAGCAGGGAATGACGGATATCAACGGGCCTCACCAAGGCGGATTCGTCGACGCTCCCGACGGCAGCTGGTGGTTCATGCATTTCCAGCACACCGACGCTCTCGGACGAATAGTGCATCTGCAACCCGTACATTGGGCCGATTGCTGGCCCGTCGTAGGTGTCGATATTGACCGTAACGGCATAGGGGAACCCGTACATTGCTGGACTATGCCTGTCACAGGTGGATCCATTTCCAAACCGGCATCTTCCGATGATTTCTCTTCCGTCGAGTTGGGTACGCAGTGGCAGTTTAACCACAACCCCGTCAATGACGGATGGTCGCTTTCCGAGAATCCCGGCAAACTTACAATACACGCGCTCAAGGCAGACACTTTCCGAGAGGCAAGAAATACATTTACCCAGAAAATGATGGGCTTCACGGGAACCATTACCGTAAAACTTGAGACCGCCGACATCGCCGAGGGGCAGCATAGCGGGCTTGCCTTTATGGGAGCCGATGAATTCATCATCGGAGTGCGCAAGATTGACGGGAAGACCGAGGTTTACCGCGAGAACTATTCCAACGAAACTTATAGCCCTGACGGGGAAGTTCCTTTCAGAGGAAAGCGCATCTGGCTGCGTTGCACTTACGACACGGCAAGCGGAAAGGGATCGATGTCCTATTCCTCCAACGGCGATGAATTCATTTCTTTGGGGAGCAATGTGAAACCGTCCTACGGATGGTGGAAAGGTCCCCGCCCCGGCATCTTCTGCTACAACACCATAGAAGACGCAGGTGACGGCATCTTCGATGATTTCAAGTATGACTTCGATTAACGGGTCACGCGGATATTCATCACACTTGCAAAAAGCATTGCCGTCCACCGCTCGCACATAGGTCGGAAAAGTGTTCCCGGCGCGCCTGATGATTACAAAGCCGCGCGTCCTTCCATCTTGTGCGGAGCGGCTGTGCCGGCAGCGGGGGTAAGAAGCCAGGGTCTGCCCCGGCAAGATTCAGGCGAAACGGTCAAACATCGGAGTGCTCAGATATTTCTCTCCCCTGTCAGGAAATATCACGACGATGTTGCCGGACGTCGCCGTTTCGGCAGTCTTCGCGGCCGCAAGCATAGCGGCGCCGCTGCTCATCCCCACGAAAATGCCTTCTTTGACAATAATCTGACGCGCCATCTCAATGGCCTCCTCACTCTCCACCATCACCTTCGCATCCAAAATGGAGGGGTCATAGATGTCAGGGACGATAGCTTCCTCCATATTCTTCAAACCCTGTATATAATGTCCCTTGACCGGATAGGCGCAGACAATCTTTATGTCCGGATTCATTATCTTAAGGAAGCGGGCAAGCCCCATCAGGGTGCCGGACGTGCCTATGGCTCCGACCAGACAATCGATCCTCCCGTCAGTCTGCCGCCATATCTCAATGGCGGTTTTCTTGTAATGAGCCATATAGTTGCTGGCATTCGAGAACTGGTCGGGCATATAGTACTTGTCGGGATTCTCCTCCACCATCTTGTGAGCCCGCCTGATGGCACCGTCAGTGCCCTGCTCCGCCGGAGTCAGAACAACGTTGCCGCCATATGAACGTATGATTTTCCGGCGTTCTTCGGATACGGCGGAACTCATCACTATGGTCACGTCATATCCCTTCACTATGCCCACAACGGCCAGTCCTATACCCGTGTTGCCGGATGTGGGTTCGATAATCGTCATGCCGGGACGGAGCTTCCCTTCATTCTCAGCCTGCTCAATCATTGCGACAGCGATGCGGTCCTTGATGCTGCCCGTAGGATTGAATCCTTCGACCTTGGCATAGACATTCACGTTCGGGTTCGGATTCAGCCTGTTTATACGAATCATCGGGGTATCGCCTATCGCTCCCAGTATGTTGTCACAAATCATAAATTTGGATTTTGCGCGAAGTTAAGGCAAAAAATGTTATGTTGAGCCGCCAACGGATATAAATTTGATTTGTTGGGCGCAAGTAACTACCTTTGCGGGCAAGAAGTGTATTCCAGACCACCACTTTTCAAAAAAACAGGAGATTATGAAACACGACGTTTCTGTCAGATTTATGATGATGTGCGTACTTATGACCGTATGCCTCATCTCATCCAATATGTTCACTACCAAAGTTTTTACGCTTTGGGGGCTGGTCCTCACGGGGGACCTCCTCATTTTCCCCGTGTCCTACATCATCAATGACTGCATCTCGGAAGTTTACGGCTACAGACTGGCCCGGCTGTCCATCTGGATTGCTTTCCTGATGAACTTTTTCGTCGTAGCCGTGGCACAGGCCGTCACCGCCATCCCCGGAGCCGGGTTCTGGGACGGCGGCGAACATTTCAATTATATTTTCAGAATGGAAATCAAGGTGGTCGTGGCATCACTTGCCGCATTCTTTGTCGGTTCGACCGTCAACGCCGCAGTGATGAGCCTTATGAAAAGGGCTGCAGGCGGCCGTCTTTTCTGGTTCAGGGCAATAGTCTCTTCAATAGCCGGAGACCTGGCTGATTCCTTGATTTTCATGCCGATTGTGTTCTGGTCGCTCGGCCTTGAAAAACTTCTTCTGATGATTGCCTGTCAGGTACTGGTCAAACTTGCATACGAAAGCGCGCTCCTACCTGTAACGCAGCAAATAGTGAAGATACTCAAGCACAAGGAAGGTACGGATGTCATAGATGACGGCATTTCCTACAATCCCTTCCGGGTTATGGACTTATAGCCACGTCAGCCGCGCGAGTCCGCCTGAAAAGTACAGACATATATCCGACAAAACTTTTATCTTTGCAAAATTCGACAACCATTTCCATTATGAGTATGACAAGCCTCATCAGAAAAAAACTGTTGGCGGCAGGAGCCCTCGCCATTGCGGTTCTCGTTTCCTGCAAGAATGACGGAAGTGCATTTGTACTTGTGACGGACGCAGTCCCCGACGCCATTCTTGAGATTCGTTATTACAGCACGTACAATTTCATAGGAGAACGCATCCCGGGCTATGAGGAGCCGGTCGCCATAATCACCCGCGAGGCAGCGGACTCCCTGAAAATCGTCAGCGATGAACTGCTCCGCCAGGGTTATCGGCTGAAGGTTTTCGATGCCTACCGTCCCCAGTGCGCCGTCGATTATTTTATGGAATGGGCCCGGGACACCGGCGATGTCCGTATGAGAGAATATTTCTATCCGGAACTGGACAAGTCCATACTGATTCCCCAGGGATACATTGCCGAGAGAAGCGGGCACACCCGCGGCTCTACCATAGACCTCACGCTGTTCGACATAAAGGCCGGAAAGGAAGTCGATATGGGCTGCACTTTCGACTATTTCGGCGTAGCCTCCCACCCCGACGTCCTGCCGGGTCAGGAAATCGGCGCATACCAGCCCATCACTGAAAAGCAATACCGCAACAGGATGATACTCCGCGAGGCTATGGTGCGACACGGCTTCAAACCCTACGAATGCGAGTGGTGGCATTTCACGCTGGAGAACGAACCTTATCCTGACACTTACTTCACTTTCCCCATCAGTGTCCGGTCCGTGTCGAGACCGGATTGACAGCTTGCCTTCAATATGTCAATTTGAAAACAACTTCCTCCGTCAGTGACAAAACCATCGTTTCCAACGGCACTTATGCTGCTCCTGGGCATGCTGCTCCCGTGCGCCGATATATCCGCACGGCAACGTGGGCCCGCGCGGAATCATTACAGCATCAGCGTTCTCGGCGTGTATGACCATAGCAGGACATTCGCCAACCAGGGCGGATTTGACATTGCCGGACATATGCCGTTCAACACTTATGTGGAAGCCGACGCCGGATTCGAGTTCCTCGGGCCGCAGATTCTGGCAGGCACTTTCATAGCCCGCCCGAAACTTCCCCTCAGGACAGGAGAACTTTTTGTGGATGCCGCCATCCATCTGCGGGCGTTCAACCGGTTCGGAATCGGCACCTTTTCAGCAGGAGGGAGCCTGGGATACAGAATGGATTACGTCAGTGTGCAGCTGGGCGTACAGAGAATGTCGATACTGGATTTTCAAAAAGGGTCAGAGAGTGCCGGTTCAAACATTTCGGAGCCCCTGAATCTGATTTTCAGGCTGGCAGTCAACGTGCGCCCGGCCACATCCCCCTGGAACATCTCGCTGGGGGCCGGCAATTTCACGCTCTACCAGTACGAACGCATATACTATCCCATTTTCTTCATTGGCGGCCACTGCGACGTTACTGATCATTTTACCGCACAGGCGAAAGTGGAGTTAAAACCGTCGGGAATGTTCAATATGACCACTCATTTCAACGAAATGTCGGTCCGCGCCGGCATAACATACAGATTCTGATGAACAGACTGACTTTCTTCTGCATACTGGCCGGCCTCGCCGCATTGCACTCCTGCAACAAATATGATTTTGCCGGATTCGCTTCTGTCACGGACACGCACGTGAACGAGCGCTTCGACGCTTCGATGAAACTGATTGAAGCCCATCCCGTAGCCGACGTGAATGCCGCTTCCGAAGATTACGAAATGTATCTTGTCACAGACATTCATTATGACGGGACAAGTGACAGACTCGAACGTTTCGTTTCCGCCTGCACGAGTGACACCGTCGCCGAGAAAGTCGTCTTATGCCTCGGCGACATCGTCAGCGGACGGGATTGCCAGAGCGCAGCTTTTTCAAAGCTCCAGCCTCTTTCGGAGGCCGGATGGCGTTTCCTCAACGCCCTTGGCAACCACGACACGTTTTTCAGAGAATACGACAAGTTCAGGGAATTCTGGCCCCTGACGACCTACACGTTCAAGGTGAACGTACCGAGCGGAGCAAGCGACCTCTTCATCTGCCTCGATACAGCCGAGGGCTCTTGCGGCACGTCCCAGAGAGCCTGGCTCGAGGATCAGCTGAAAGCTGCCGCAGGGAAATACAGAAGCATCAACGTATATACCCACACCCATTTCTTCAACACGGACATCTCCCAATTCCCCAGCGGGAATTTTTCGCTCGAGGACACATACGACCTGATGTCCCTGTTCTCCCGATACGGCGTGACCAGCGTCCTCACCGGCCACAAGCATCATTTTGAGCACCGTTCTTTCCGAGGAGTCGCCTACTACACCTTCAATGCCCTTTGCAACAACAGGGGGAGCTGCTACAAGGTGACTTTCGGAAAGGAACTTCAATTGAAGGAAATCAATTTATGAATATGAAACGCATTTTTCTCACGATCCTGTTTTCAGTTTCGGGACTCCTCTGCATTGCCGACACCCTCGACGTCAATCATTTCAGGTATGCCGGCCCCTATGAAGTCCTCAATCCTTTCATCATAGACACCCTCAACGTGTCCGGTGAACCTTATAAGGCCGAATCAATCCTTGATGCCGGAATGTCTTCCGATGTCCTCCGAGCCGCAGACTTCGTAAGTTCGGTTCCTCCCGCCCCGGGGAAGAATCAGCATCTGCTGGGCTTCAACCTGCAATGCACAGGATTCGTCGAGGCCGAACTCATTCTGGAAGGGGCGAAGGACAGCAGATTCTATCTGGACGGAAAGAGGCAGAAGGATTTCAAGATGAAACTCGAGCCAGCAACCCACGAAGCTGTGCTTGCGGTATATGCCGACGGGGCGCTCGATTCTCTGAAAATCCGCGTTGTAACCAAACGGAAAGGTTCGCTGACGCTGAGGGAGGACGGGAAACGCAACTTCTCGTTGGACATCAATACTGATGGTGTCAGTTGCGGCGGAGTGAGTGTGTCGGCGAGCGGGAAATATGCCGCCGTCATTCACGGCAACATCCAGAATGGAGGAGCGAAATCTTCTTATACGGAGATTGTAAGCCTGGCCGACGGAAAGGTCCTCTCGCGCACAGATTCCAAAGTCAGATGGATGCCATCTACGGACGAATATTACTCCGTGCAGTTCAATGGCCGGGGTCGTGATATCATTTGCACAGAACCTTCGACAGGAATGCGGAGGACACTCGCTACAAATATTCCTGAGGGGACGTTCACCATCCCCCCGAAAGGCGGGTACCTCATATATTCCACTCATCAGGAAGGTCCGGAAGAAGGAGCGGTCCATCAGATTCTCACCCCTGACGACAGACAGCCGGGCTGGAGGGACAGGAGCGGACTCGCGCGCTATGATATCGCCACGGGCGTGATGCAACCCCTCACCTTCGGACATCACAACGCCTGGCTTGAAGACATCGCCCGCGACGGGAACACGATTCTGTTCCAGACAAGCAGGGACAGTCTCACTGCAGTCCGTACTACTCTGGTGAGTCTCTATGTGATGGATATACGGACTCTTGAGACCAAATGTCTCATTAAGGATGACGCGACGCTGGCCGGAGCCAGGCTCTCTCCCGACGCCGGAGAAGTGTTGCTCCGCGGAACCGGAGAATCCTTCGGAGGAATGTCCTGCGACATCAAAGAAGGTCAGACCTCCAGTCCCTATCAGTATCTCTTTTTCGTGATGGATATCGGGAACGGCAGCGTGAGGCCTCTTACGGAAAAAGGGTTCACCCCCTCCCCACAGGATTTCCAGTGGAATGCCGGTGACGGGATGATTTATTTCCTCGCGGAAGACAAGGACTGTGTGAACCTCTTCAGGATGAGCCCCAAGACCGGCAAAGTCTCCAGACTCCCGAATTCGGAGGACAGAGTGAGCGCGTTTGACATTTCAGATACTGGCTCCAGACTCGTTTATTACGGGCAGGGACTTGAAAACGGAGACCGTGTGTATTCAATGGACGTTTCCAGACTCAGGCAGCGGATGATTTTTGACTTCAGCGGGACAAGGCTTGAGAACGTGCAGATGGGACAGGGCAACGCCTACGAGTTTACCAGCAGCAGAGGGGACGTCATCAACGGGTTCTACGTGTTGCCCCCTGATTTCGACCCTTCGAAGAAATACCCGATGCTGGTGCATTACTACGGCGGATGCTCGCCTTCCGAAAGATATGCCATCGGCTCTTACTCTCCTCAATACTATGCAGCCCAGGGCTATGTCTTTTATGTAATCAACCCCAGCGGGGCATCCGGTTTCGGGCAGGAATTCGCCGCCCGCCACGTAAATACGGCGGGGGACGTGGTCGCCGATGACATCATCGAGGGGACAAGGCAGTTCTGCAAGGACCACCCTTTCGTGGATGAGAAGCATATAGGTTGTTTCAGCGCGTCCTACGGTGGATTTATGACACAACTGCTGCTCATCAAGACTGACCTCTTCGCCACAGGCATCTCGCACGCCGGCATCAGCAGTCATACAAGTTACTGGGGAGAAGGCTATTGGGGGTATTCCTACAGCCAGGTGAGTATGACCGGCAGCTACCCCTGGAGCAGAAAGGACCTTTACGTCGACCGCAGTCCTCTTTACAACGCCGACAAGATTCACACTCCCCTGCTGTTCCTCCACGGTTCCGTTGACACCAATGTGCCCATAGGAGAGAGCATCCAGATGTTCACCGCGCTCAAACTCCTTGGACAGGAGACGGCCTTTGTGGTCGTGGATGGCGAGAATCACGGAATCAGAGAGTACGGAAAGCGCCGTGACTGGCTCCGCACCATCTCCGCGTGGTTCGCCAAATACCTTAAGGAGGATTCTTCCTGGTGGGACGAAATGTATCCGCCCAAGAATCTGTAAGGCGGTTAATTTTGCCGTCTTTGTGGTAAATACAAAGCATTATGTCACAGTCAGCACTTACAATAAGCATTGGTCTATGCTGTCATTGACACCAACGTTCTGGCGTCTACCCCATTTGCCACACATCCGGACGCTGCGAGCGAGAACAGAGCACGTTCACTTGCTGTGCCGAGCCGCAAGGAGGAAAGTCCGTCAGGGTTCCACAAACGTGGACAACCATCTTTTCCCCTGTAGGATTACCCACACTCCACCGCATCAGCCATTCTCCTTTCAGGAATGACTTGACACCGTCATATTCCAATCCGTGAACGATTTGCAGTGTTTCATAATTCCTAACACGCTTGCTTGTATAATCAGAAAATTTTTCGTTTCTTTACATCTGCTTAGCTAGCCCAGCATCCATTTTCGGAATTTAATCTTGTTGGATTCACTCTGGGAACTGGTTGCAGGGTTGGGTGGGCAAAAGACATACGAAGACGTTACTTGACGTTTATCTTCT
>JAKSKB010000046.1 GCA_024401975.1 Bacteroidales bacterium
TGAACTCATACGGCGAAAACTCGCTGACCATGCCGCGGTCCTTCACCAGTTGGTCAAACTCTTCGAAGGTGTACTGCCCAACGGTGCGGCTGTATTTGATTTCGGTGAACTGGCGGGAGTCTTTGTCGTAGATGAAACGGTGTGAGTCATTGTTGACCATCCAGCAGACATAATTGTACTTGGAGAACAAGTCGTCATTGCTGAACTCTGACTTCTTGTAACGCTCGCTCTTGATTGTTCCCCAACGCTCGCTGCCGTCGAGGAACTGCACGATAACCAGCACCCAGGAATCATCAGGCTTGAAAAGAACAATCTTAGTCACATAATCGTGGATATCAAGAAAGATTTGCCGATACGTCACCGCCCATACACTGTCAGAAATTCCGACCTGCCTGATTCATAGAGCCGTGATATTGTCGCGAGTTCTTCTCTTCCGATAACTGTTGATGGGTTCATCTTTAATGTAATTTGTTGAGACAAACATAGATAAAAATTATACCATACTGGAAATTCGGCCAAAACAAGCTGAAAAACTCCATTTTGGCCGGATTTTAGAAAAAGATTACACTCCAATCATTATTCATTTCTATGGATTCTCAGTAGGTAAAAATCGTATGTACTTATGAATGTAAACTTGGATTTTTCGCGAATATTGTTGCATTTTCGTGAGAGAAATGAGAAAATGGCAAAGAGATGAGAGAAGGTTTCAAATTTGTCCACTTCGGGCATCGTCCGTCAACTGTTCAGGGAGTATAAATCCTGAACAGTTCAAAATAATCGTATTTTTCACGACAGTCTGGTAACAGAACGAAGTTTTACTTTGAAATAAACTTCAGACATATCGTTGCGCATATTGAACGGCATAGTCCTTTCCGGCGCTGAGGCGCCTTGTTAGTCGCCCCCTTGCAGACACGACAGGGCTTCTTTTTCCGACATTACCGCGCACCCGCATTGTTGCAAGTATCCCATATATTTTGTAATTTGATGCCATTATCTTAATTCCTCGGTTATGCGCAGGTTGATTTTCATCTTCGTTTTCACCGTCTCTTTCCATATCTTATGCTCCGCACGGTATCAGGAGAGACGCGAAGTTCTGTTCGATTGCACATCAGATTACCCCGTGCTACAACCAGGAGAAAGGTTCACGGCGGACATTGCCCCTGTCACACGTAACTGTCCGGCCCGGGCAGCGCTTCTCGTCCGCGGCCGCGTTCTCAATCCTTCTCCATATGAAGACAGGGGGGAGGAGATGTTCCGGCGTCAAGAATACGGGATTATGGACAATCTCGATTCCGATGTCCGATGGAAAGACACGAAATCCCTTTATTTCAAGGGAGAAGACGATTTTTATGACCGCCGCGTCTGGAACCGGATTCCGGCCTTGGACCTTCCTGCGGGAGAATGCACGCTGAGCATACCTGTCGTCAAGTCCGAGAGTCTCAAGGTCAATGCCGGAAATCCGTTCGGCGTCACCCTCGACCTGTATCTCCGGAAGGAAGGCCGTGCGGCGCTTGATATCTATGACAAGCCCGATTCCAGCATCTTTGTCCCGATACCGGAAGGCAGTTTCAAACGCAGGATGGTCGAACGCACGCTGTGCATTCCCGAGAATCTCGCCTGCATCCTTATTTCAGCCGGAGGATCCCGCTTTTCCGGTGAGTGCTGGCTTGAGGCGCCGTCATTCAAAGCCGGCAATAAAACCGTCTGGCACAAACCTTTCACGGATCATACTGAAAGAAACGATGACATCAATTATTGGGTGGGGATGAATCTCTGCGAAAGATTTTTCCCTTTCTGGACACTTTCCCTAAATGGCGAGACTGTATTCAGCGGCAAGGTATTCGACAAAGCATCACCCATAGCTGATTTCCAAATCCCGCTTCCGGAAAATGCCCTTGACGGAGGCAGCATCGAACTTATGCTAAATCCCGAGTCCCACAGAATCTCCTATCCCTACGAAATCCACAGCGTAGACCTCATCTGGGAGACAGCCAGATCATTTGAAATCATATATGTCCCGAAATTCGTCCGAGAAGGTGACGAATTCGGAATCCTCGTAGAGACAAACCTCGAGAACGTGACCCTGACGCTCGATGCTGCGGAAGCAGTCTCTCCCCGTGTGCAGAGCGTTACCTTCTCCGACAGGGGACTGCACGTCCTCAAGTGCAAGGCCTCCCGGCCATCGCCCGACGTAGAACTGCGCATTTCCGACGGAAATCGTTCGGAGACGGTAGCCGTCAGGCAGGTGTTGAACCGTACCGGTCGCAGGGTGGAAATGTCGGTGAGCGATAACATATACGTACCTATGGAGGATGGTCCGGAACTGTCCAGATACGTCAAATGGTACACTTCCAGCCGTGCCGGCACGATGATGCAGTTCCGCCCTTCATATCAGTGGAGCGGGAACCGGAGGATTGACAGACCGAATCTCAAGGCAACTGTCGACTTGCTCAACGATTTGAAGATGCCCTACGCCTGGATGGTCGAAGGGCGCACGCTCGCCGGCCTGGACATCAACCCGCCCGTCAGTGAACTGGCATCTCCGATGTTTGTCGGCAAACAGGCGCACGAGAATGACGGAGGATATTATTATTGGCAGCAGTTTACCTATTACGGTCTCTTCTGTGACCTCGCCGCCCGTCATCGCCCCTATGGAGGCATTTTCGCCAAACGTCCGCCCATCTACACAGACCACGGAACTTATATCCATTACGACAGGCAGCGTGTCAGGGATATGGCCGACGGTGCGCAGTACTTCGTGGACAACCTGCGCTATTCCAAGGGTGAAAGCACCCGTCACACAGGGCCGTCCGTAATGTTCAGATATTTCTATCAGGCCGGTTACGACTGGCTCGGCGCCGAAATGATGTACGCGCCTGACGACATACTTATGTGCAGCCTCAGAGGTGCTTCAAGGGCATATTCCAAGCCGGATTTCGGCTCCCTTCACGCCATGCAGTGGTCGTATGACTACAATGATATTGCGAGGAGTCCGCTGCGGCTCTTTATGTCCCACGCCGTAGCTTATATGCACGGCTCATCCCATCTCAACACCGAGGACGCCCTCTACAGGACAGAGGGAGACCAGGACCGTTTTTCCGAAGCGGGAGTGAAGCATCTTGAAGCCCACAACCTTATGATGGACTATGTCCAGACCCACGACCGCAGAGGAGAACTGCATACCGGAATCGCCATCCTGCAAGGTCGCAACGATCCGTGGAATTTCTTCGGAATGTCTTCGATATGGCATCAGGACGGCGACAAATGGAAATGCGGCGATATGATTTCCAGCTATCGGCTCTTCAGCCTGTATTATCCCTGGGAGATAGTTCCAGGTGATGCCCAGGGCGGGAAAAACGAATTCTCATATTCTCCTTACGGGGCCGTGGACTTCGTTCCGGTGGAGGCTCCGAGGGATGTGCTGGACAAATACAAGCTTGCAATTTTTCTGGGGTGGAACACCTACTCCAGGGCAGACTTCGAACGTCTCAGGGACTTCGTTTTCGGAGGAGGGACGCTCATTATGACCGCAGCCCACGCCAATGCCTGTCTTCAACCCGATATGGAGCCCGTCTTTCCTGAAGACGATGCGCCTTTGCGGGAGATGCTCGGAGACGGTTACAGAAGCCTCTCCGGCAAGAATGTCATTCCGTTCGGAGCAGGCAGGACCATATTCTACGCTCAGAAAGAATACCCTTCCTCGGAATTGATACGCGAAGACTATATGGCGGAGATGAAGGCGCAGAGCGACCTCGCCGTTGCATCCGAGCCGGAGTCAGGCTGGATAGACGCGATGGAAGGAGTGGATTTCACTATATGGCAGGACGGCTGTTTCAGGACCGCATACGTGATTGACGCAGACTGGTACAACTATCAGCCGAAACGATTCAGATTGATGTACGGGGACAAGGTTTTCGAAATTGAGGTCGGGCCGTTTGAACTCAAGACTATCCGTATGTCAAACGGGCTCGCGGTCTGTGCGAAGGCCAACACTTCGGACGTTCTTGACATAAGAAAGACCGGCGATGCCTGGACCGTGACGGTGCAGACGACGGAGCCCGACAGCATTTCAGTTTATTTCAAGGATTCAGGCGAAACGAAGGAGATTCCGATAGATTCCGCCGGGATACATAAAATAAGAATCTAAACACATTACATCACTTTGATGACAAGACCGGGACCGGAACGGTCACCTTCGGTGGCGTTCATCAGTCCCACCCTGCTGATGGTTTTTCCGGGAACTTTCAAGCAGTTGCTTTCGATGGTCACTTCGCCCGTGATATCGACAGGCGTTTCGCCTGCGAGATCCTGCGCATACACTTTCAGTTTCTTCCCTGACGGAGCATCGGGATAGCAGATGGTCAGGCTCTCAAAGTTACCGAAAATTCCGACAGGGGCGCTCCAGTCTTTTCCTTCAATCGCGACGGGCACTTCCTTGGTGACATATTCACGACCGAGCGCACGTCCGATGGCCGCTACGGCCACGGCATCGTTCGGATAGGAGGCAATGTAGCCCTGGATGTTCCACGTGCAGAAGTAATCAGGTGCAGAAGAAGGGGTGTCAGGCACAAGACTCTCCGGCTGCGAGGCGCTGCATCCTGCAAATGGAAGGGCCAGAATCAGTGCAAGGTTCAGATGTTTTTCCATATTCTCAAACATCAACGTCTTTCAGAAGCATTGCCTGATTATTGTACAATCGCGGCTCGGCAAACAATGTGATTCCACGAAATTTTTTGATATATTTGCGGATAAGTGCATTTGATGGCGTACTGTCCATAAAATTTCATACAATGAGAATCAACCTTCCCGTTCAGTTACTGTCAGTCGTATCCGTCCTCTTGTCCGCATGCTGCAATCCTGCGCCAAAGGAGGCGGATGTTTTTTCAATAGATGCTACTTCCGACACCCTCCTGTTCAAACAGGCTCCTTTCGAGTGGAAAGTAACCCCGCGTCACGATTACTCCAAAATGTTAACCACCAAGCTGTTCCTCTGCCAGGCCGAATACAATGGCGATTTTCTCGGGAAGTGCAAGATTCGTGACAATGGCGAGAAGACGGTCTATCTCACGATTGACCAGGCATACGAGCTCATCAAGGGTATGGACCGGATTACTCTGGGAATACCGAAAATCGTCTATCTCGTAGGCTGGCAGTACAACGGTCACGATTCCAAGTACCCTGCTTTCTTCGAAGGAAACGAAGCCGTCAAGCGGCCGGAGGATGAAGACGCCCTGCAGAGTATCCGCTGGCTGATGGAAGCGGCGAAAGAATATAACACGACAGTCAGTCTTCACATCAATATGTTCGATGCTTTCGATGACAGCCCTCTGTTCAAGAAGTATCGGGATGCGGATGTGCTTGCCAGAAACAAGGACGGTTCCCTTATGAATTCGGAGTGGGGCTACAAGGTATGTTATCCCGCAGAATGGGAGAAGGGGCTGACACAGGAGAGGATAGACAAACTTTGCAGCATACTCCCCATTGAGGAAGCAGGGACAATCCATATTGATGCATTCCATCAGACGGCACCTGTCCCGTTCATCAACAGGGATGGCGAATATGAAGTAGGATTTGTCTCCCCCGTCAGCCCCTGGCACGGTTACACAGCCGAACAGGATATGGAAGCGAGGGCGAACATAGTGAAATATTTTGATTCCAAGGGCATTGACGTCACTACGGAAGGTGTATGGAATATGGCCATAGGCGATATCACCGAGGGTTACTTCCCTATGTACTATCATTTCCATTCGGAGGAGATGAGCCTCTCACTGACCGCGTCGCAGGCCAACGGGGTGAACTGCGGTGTCCGCGCATTCGGGAACAACATCAACGGAGAGCAGACGTTCAAGAATGCCGGATCCACCGAAGCCGGATTCGAGGCGTTCAAGAAAGGATTCTGCGAGAAGAACCTTATATGCCAGTATCTGAATACGTTCGGTCGCAAAGCCTTGATAAAGGACGAGAACGGCAACAGCATCGGAGTATTCGAGGATGGCGTAAGGACGAAGTATGAAGATGAAGAGGATAAGATGTCTGTCGCAAAGGACGGTATCATCCTCGCTTCCGGAGGCGATGTATTCATCCCCGCCGTCTGGCTCGGAAACGGGAACATCGTTGCTTTCTCCGAGAATGGCTACACCGACAAGACCTGGACCTTACCGGCGGGTGTGTCACTTCCTCGCAACGCCAAGGCCTGGACTATTTCCCGGGACGGGAGGACAGGGTTCTCTGATTTCAAAATCAAGGGCCGTCAAGTCACTCTGACACTGGCACCGGGACAGATGGTACTGATTGCGAAGAACTGAAAAATCTGAAATGAAGACCTCAACAATATGAAGAGAGCCGTAATCCTTGCAACTGCGCTGGCGATGCTTGCCGGCTGTGCCTCCGGACCTAAGGAAGCCGAGCCCACCTGGTCCGAAGAATTTGACTCGACAGGAATCGACTGGTCGGTCTGGAGCAAGATTCCCAGAGGCACCCCTCACTGGCAGATTCATATGTCTGACTATGACGGCTGCTTCGAATTGAGAGACGGCTGCCTCGTGCTCAAGGGCATAGTCAACCCCGGATTAGAGGGGGATAGCTCCCCCATCCTGACCGGCGGCGTATGGACCCACGGCAAAAAATCCTTCGGATATGGAAGACTGGAGATTCGCGCCAAGATAGGCGAAGCCACGGGTGCGTGGCCTGCCCTGTGGATGATGCCGCAGGAAGGAGAGCCTTATCTTGAAAACGAATACGGAGGCGAGATTGATATCTGCGAGAAACTGAACTTCGATTCCATCGCATATCAGACGCTCCACACAAGATACACACTGAACGACACCACAGGCCACGTGCATGGCGCTACAGGAGACATCGTGCGCAATGACTTCAACATTTATGCGGTCGAGCACTACCGTGACAGCATCAAACTCTTCATCAACGATGTCTGCACCCTGAACTACAAGCGCCAACCCGAACTCGGGGCACTGCAGTGGTCGTTTGACAAGAAATTCGCTCTATACGTGGATATGCAGGTGGGAGCCCCCTGGCCAGGAGAAGCCAAACTCGACGAGCTGCCCGTTGAAATGGCTATAGACTGGATTCGTTTCTACGAATACCCGGACGAGTAAGCGTCTGGTCAAGAACCGTCCCGTTTCTTCATCGTCACCTCCGAGGCATCACCGGGGTCGCCGGATCTTCCCGGCCAAAACAATATAAATTTGTAAATTTGCAAACACAAAAAAAAACAGATTCCTTATGGTAAAAGTCAATACCGACGGATGCAAGTCCTTTGTGGGGGCATCCGCATACACCTATTTCGAAAAAAAGGCTCTCACGGCCTTTGACACTCTCATCAATGGAGACGGAGAGGGAAACGATTTTCTCGGATGGAAAAATCTGCCTGACGACACTCCCGAATCACTTATATCGGACTGCGAAGCGGTCAGGGACGAATGGAAAGCGATTGGTGTCAATCTGGTAATCGTCATCGGCATCGGCGGCTCGTATCTTGGAGCCCGCTGCGCGATAGAGGCGCTCTCGCACGGGTTTATACGCCCTTCAGAAAGACCGCAGGTAATATTTGCCGGGAACAATCTTTCCGAAGACTACCTTTCCGAAGTGATGGATCTGGCCGCAGAGCGCAACACGGCGTGCGTGGTCATTTCCAAGTCAGGAACAACGACAGAACCGGCGGTGGCATTCAGACTGATCAAGAAATATCTTGAAGAGCGCTACGGTGGCGACGATGCGTCGAAACGCATCGTCGCCATCACCGATGAGCGGAAAGGCGCGCTCAAAACACTCGCCACCAGACAGGGCTACAGGACTTTCGTAGTCCCTGACAATGTGGGCGGGCGCTATTCCGTTCTTACTCCGGTAGGCATTCTTCCAATAGTACTCGCCGGATTCGACGTGCGCGCGATGCTCGCCGGAGCCGCGGAGGTCAAAAGGGAAGTTTCACGCAGGAGCGATGACAATCCGGCCATAAGATATGCCGCGATGCGCAACCTCCTGCACAGCGAAAACGGCAAGGCAGTCGAAATACTGGTGACCTACAATCCGAAGCTCACTTTCTTCGCGGAATGGTGGAAACAGCTCTACGGAGAGTCCGAGGGCAAAGAAGGGAAAGGCATATTCCCCGCTTCCGTGACCAACACGGCAGATCTTCATTCGATGGGACAATTCATCCAGGAAGGAAGCCGCATAATGTTCGAGACGGTAGTTTCGGTGGAAAAGTCGAACCGCGAGATTGCAATCGGGTCTGATGAACTGAACCTCGACCAGCTCAACTACCTCGCAGGACAGACTGTCGGACACTGCAATGCAATGGCCCTGCTCGGAACCAGAATAGCCCATATAGACGGTGGGGTGCCTCAGATGGAAGTCAGTGTCGAGCGCCTTGACGAATTCAATCTCGGAGGACTCTTCTATTTCTTTGAATTCGCCTGCGGCATATCCGCATACATACTCGGCATCAATCCTTTCAACCAGCCGGGTGTGGAAGCGTACAAGAAGAACATGTTCGCGCTGCTCCGCAAGCCGGGTTACGAAAAGCAGACCGAAGAAATTCTCAAGAGACTGTAAACCCTACAATCTGAAAATATCCGAAGGGGTTCGGCGTGGAAGGGTGTGCAAACGCACGTTTTCCGCGCCGATTTCCTCAAGTGCGGCGGACGCGGAACTGTACGCCAGTTTCGGGGTGTTGTTGTTCTCGCTGAGGTGACAGAGGAAAATGTGGTCCAGCCCTTCGTGCCAGAAGCATTTTATGGCTGCGGCGCACTCGTCGTTGCTCAGATGCCCGTGTCCCTGACAGATACGCATCTTGAGCTCGTGGGTGTAAGGACCCGACATCAGCATATCCACATCGTAGTTGGATTCAATCACGACGGTACGGGCATTGGCCGCAAACGTCAAAGCTTCATCCGTCATCGCACCCACGTCGGTCATTATCACGAAAGGATAGTCCCCCACAAGTATTCCGTATCCCACCGTCTGCGTGGCATCGTGAGGAACCACGAAATACTTGACCTTTATTTTTCCGGGCACAATCTCGTTCCAGCCTTCATCCGACAGTAACTTTCTGACTGCGGCGATATGGTCGAGGGTGAAAGTATGGTGCGACAACGCGTCCAACAACACGGGGGTTCCCCAAACGGGCTTCCGAAGCCGCTTGCAATAAGAGCCCAGTGCCCTGATATGGTCCAAATGGTCGTGTGTGACCAGAATGTCCGAGAAGGAATCCAGACCCATTCCTGATGACTCAAGAACAGTCTTGAGACGCCTCAGACTCACTCCGGCGTCAATAAGCACCCCCGCCGAGACCGCCCCGTCTTCCTCAAGTCCGAGGAAATAGCAATTCCCGCAACTCCCGCTCGAAAAACTTCTGAACAGCACGTTTCTCACAGATTTTCCTCCTCTTCGCAATATTTCGAAATGACACCGTAGGCGTCGGAAACGCCCAGCTCTCCGGCCCTGGAAAGGTCTATGCATCCCTTTTCCTTGTCCTTCAAGTATATGAGCACCAAACCACGGTTGAAATAAGCATCACCCATATAAGGATAGAGCGCCAGCGCCTTGTCATAATTGTCAATCGAATCGACAAGTTGTGAAGACAGACAGCAAAGGTTGCCGAGATTGAAATACAAATACGGTATATCCTCCGCAATCTCTATCGCCCGTCGCATATCCTCAATGGCTTCGGCATAATCATAGCTGTGGGTGGTCCTGTCACTCACCCTGGCCCGCATCGAACCGCTGTCATCCATGGCAAGTGTCTGGACATTGGTCTGTATGGAAGCGATGAAATCTATCATCTCGGCCTTGAGTACCGCTCTGTTCATATAATAGAACGCCTTATAGAATGCGGCATACTTCGATTCCCGCACATCTTCTCCAGTCTGCTCCACGGCCTTGTCGAACCATCTGGACGCAGCGCTGTACTGCTTTTTCTGCAATTCGTTCAGACCTTTCAGGAAACTGGCATGGGACTCCGGCAGACCGGAGAAATCCTGATTCGGGTCGCCTTCCGGCACGGTTTCGTCCGAATTGGTCACGACCAACGGCACGGGGCTTTCAGCGATAAACTTGTCTATCAGCGCATTTTCATACCTGCTTCCAAGAACGTGGGATGTCTCTCTCTCGGCCGACAAACTGAACTTGTAAAGAGGCCGCAAATGTATGTCAACGTCCCTGTGCTGGAGCAACTCGTTGTCGAAATCCTTTCTTGCGAAGTCCGCATCAAGGGAAAGGAGTGAACTGTACTTCTTTGTCGTATCCGCAAACGACTCTGCATCTTCGGCTGTCTTGCTCCTGTACTCCGAGACTTTCTTCTGCGCTGTTTCGTAGTCTTCTTTCGAATCCTCCTGCCGCCCAAGCATATTCTCCACGTAAGCCCTGTTCATATACGCCTTGGCGAAATCCGGGTAAAGTTCGATTGTCTTGTCATAATCTTCCAGAGCATCCTGCCATCTTTCCATCTGTACGAAATATGATGCCCTGTTGAAATAAGCCAGCACATTCTTCGGATTGATGTTTATCACTCTGTCCATATCCGCCAGAGCCGAATCGAAATCCCCTACCTGGGCGCTTATGAGGCTGCGGTTATAAAGGGTCAGGGCATTCCCCGGTTCCGAACGGAGAACCACATTCAAGTCTTTCATCGCCGCATTATAGTCGTGGACCTCGTAGTGCATCAACGCCCTGTTGAAGAATGCGAAAGTGTTTGCAGTATCCAGACTTATGGCCGAATTCATATCCGTGATGGCCTCGGAATACCTGCCCTGCATCGCATAAAGGCGCCCCCGCCGGATGAAACTTTCGGGCTCGAAGCGGTTCAGTTTTATGGCCTTGTTGTAGTCCGCAAACGCCTTGAGGGTATCACTGAGAAAGAGGTACGAGGCGCCGCGGTTGAGGTATGCAGAAGGGTCATCGGGTTCTTTCCGTATGTATCTGTCAAAATCGGAAACAGCCTCCTTGAACCGCTGCGCCAGAAAATAAGTCACCCCGCGGCTATAATACAGACCAGTGAAGCCGGGACGTAGCGAGATTGCCTTCTCAAGGTCTTCCAGAGCTTCATCGAACCTTCCCATCCGGCTCAGTGTGATGGCCCGGTAGTGATATCCGTTGGTAAATACCGGATCTAACCGGACCGAGGTGTCAAAATCCTTCTGAGCTCCTCTTATATCCCCGAGGTTGTATTTGGCGATGCCCCTGAAAAAGAAAGTCCAATAGTCCGTTGTGTCCAGCCTTGCCAGAATATTGAAATTCTCGATGGCCAGAGCATATTTGCCGTCAGCGAGCGCATTCCGCCCACGAAAAGAGAAAACGTCCTTGTCATATTGAGCGTATCCCGCCGTGCAGACGGCAAAAAAAAGCATAATTTCTGACAAAATGCGTTTCATCGATTTTTTATACGGCCCGAATTTGTTAAATTTGAAAGATTCTTCTGCAAATATAACACAAATCATTCCACTTCCGTGTACCGCACTCGAATTTTAATACGTCTCATCCTTCTGCAACTGGTGATGGCTTTGCCCGCATCGGCATCCGAAAGCACCGCTCCAAACAAGTCTGACGCCATATTTGTCATCCGGCAGAATGACCTCCGCCGTGATGTCGGCTTTCTGTCAGACGAGATATGTGAGGGACGCTCGTCCACGCAGACCGGTGCAGTCAAGGCTGCTATGTGGCTCGAGTTGAGATACAGCAGCCTGGGGCTTGTCCCTTTCAACGGACACTACGGCTGGGGGTTCACCGCAGAAGGACACGTCTGCCACAATGTGGTCGGAATGATTCCGACGGACAGGGATTATGACGATGGCAAATATGTCGTAATCGGAGCCCACTTCGACAATCTGGGGATTTTGGACGGACAATTGTATCCGGGAGCGGATTCCAACGCCTCCGGGGTGGCCGCAATGCTGGGGGTGGCGGATATGTTCCGGCACATCAGGAGTTCAGGACAACCTCTGACAAAGAACATAATATTCGTTGCTTTCGATGCCAAACAATTGAGTCTGGCCGGGTCGCAAGCCTTCTTTGACAGTATTGAACACGGTTTGCTGAAAGACCCGTTCTCACAGAAAACCATAGGTAGGGATGACATATCCCTTATGGTTAACCTGGACATTCTGGGAGGCACTTCGTCTCCGGTACATACGGGCAGACCGGATTATATGATAATGCTCGGGGGAGACGAGGTGCAGACACAGCTGCTCCGCATAACCAATTACAGGCAGGAAGTCAGTCTCGACCTCGGATACGACTATTACGGGAGCGAAGGATTTACCAATATGTTCCTCAACAGAGTTTCTGACCAGAAAGCCTTTCTCGAACACGGCATAAAGTCAGTGATGTTCACTTCGGGAATCACTATGGATACCAACAGGGTCACAGATACACCGGACAGAATCGATATCTCCGTACTGAAAAGGCGGGTCTGCCTGATTTGCCACTGACTAAAAAAAATTCTTCTTCTGGATAATTTCAATTAAC